>DNLN01000118.1 GCA_003488465.1 Sutterella sp.
TCAGGCACAATTTTGTCAGGTTTTCCTTCTTCGAGCCCCTTGAAAAAATCAGTACCGATGTCCTCCGAACCCACACATTCTCCAACCTCCGACTATCTGCTCGAACTGATTCAGTCTTCTCCTGCTGCGAAGAACCGACCGCGCCTTCTGGTGACCCTGCTCATGATTCTGGCCGCGCTTTTCGCTGTCATCGTCGCGGGCAGCTACGCAATCACCTCGAGCCGTGAGTCCGAATACCTTACCCATATCAGCCGCCTCGTGCGCGAGCAAATCGGCACCCGCATGCATTCGCTCTCCCAGGAACTCGTGCGTGCAACCGGTTCAACAATCGATGCAACAAAGCTGCGCCCAGGCGATCGCATGCGCGAACTTTTTGAGGACTATCACGAACTGCTTGAAATCTCTCGCCTCAATGCTGAGGGCGTCGTGCAGTCCTCTGTGCCCAATCCCTTCATTTTCGGCGAAATCACCCGCAGGCCAAACTCACGACTTCGGCCACATTCCATGCGATTTTTCAAACAGGGTCAAAGCGATTTCGCCGTCGTATTTTCCGAGCCCTACCGCATTGAAAACAAACTGGGCGGCCCTTTCATCGATATCTTCATCCCCAACACCAATCCGGCTGTCACCTACATCGCAAGGCTCTCCGTGCAGGAGATCACCAAGCACACGGACATCCCCCACCTTGGCCTGAACCGCTTCGCGTACTTCACCTTGAACGGCGTGCCAATGGCCGAGCATCCGCTCGCCGAAACGCCAAGGCTGCACACTGTCGCCGCCCCCGTGCCGCCCTTCCCGCTCACAACCGAGCTTGTGATGGCAACGCCGCTCTCGAGCTTTCTCACGTCGAAATTCTTCGTCTGGGCCCTGATCCTCTTTATCGCCTTGCTCGGCTCTCTGCTTGTGACCCTTGCCGTCATGATCACGGGAAAGAACCGCAAGGAGGATATGCTCGAGAGCCGCATCCTTGTTCAGAAAACCCTGAACGAAGCCTTTACTGACGGCATCACAGTGACGAGCATGACGGGCCGCATCCTCTATGCAAACAATGCCTTTGCCGCCATGACCGGATACTCCGTGAATGAACTGCAAGGCATGCGGCCGCCATTCAAGTTCTGGCCCCCGGAAGCCTACGAGCAGCTTTCCAAGGAGTTCAACGAGCTTGAGCGCCTGAAGATCAAGGAGGGCATTCCGAAGGATCTTTCCTACCAGGCGATCCGCAACGATGGCACCCGCTTTGACTGCCGCGTGGAAAGACGCCCAATGTTTGACGCCTCGGGCCGGCTTCTCGGCATCCTCTTCATCCACATGGACGACACGGCCAAGAACCGGGCCGAAGCCTCCCTGAAACGCGCCCAGGAAAGCTTTGAGCGTGCGATCTCGACCATGGATGCCGCCGTGTCAGTTCTGGCTCATCCAAACGACTCGCCTCAGATCCTCTTTGCCAACAAGCGCTACACCGACAACTTCGGCGACGGCCCCGAGGGACATTTGCGGATTGCCGCCAAGATGCACGATCTGCCGCCCAGCGAGCAGTCAAACGGCGAAGTTTTTGACGACCAGACCGGCCACTGGCTCTATGTCAAGGCTCGCACCATCGGTTGGATTGACGGAGAGAGTGCCGAACTGCTCACCATCACCGACATCAGTGAGAGGCGAAAGGCAGCATTGCTGCTTGAGGAGCAGTTCAAGAAGGCCGAACAATCCGCCCGCCTCATCATGATCGGCGAGACGGCAAGCTCCATCGCTCATGAAATCAATCAGCCGCTTGCAGCCATCCAGAACTACGCCAGCGCAGCGCAAATGCTCAACCACAACAACAAGCTCAATGAGGCAAGCGCAGACGAAGCGTTTTCAAAGATCCTGCGCCAGACCCAGCGCATGCGTCAGATCGTCCAGGTCATGCGCTCCTCGGCAAAGCGCTCCGAACCCCATATGCAGGCGACCAATGTTGCCGATCTCGTCGACGGGGCCATGGAGCTTGCGCTCATCACCGCACGCAAGCTCAAGATGAAGATCAATGTCTCCTGCCCGAAAGACATCCCCAAGGTTCTCTGCGACTCGGTTCTGATCGAGCAGGTGCTGCTGAATCTGCTCAGAAACGCCATGGAGGCGAGCGTCCCCACCGGAGCAAAGAGCGTTCAGTTGCATATTGAAGAGTCGGCGGACTCGATGATCATTTTCAAAGTCATCGATCACGGCATCGGCCTTTCCGATGAAGTGCTTGCGAATCTCTTCACGCCATTTTTCAGCACGAAGAGTTCGGGCATGGGTATTGGACTTAACATCTGCCGCTCCATTGCTGAAACGCATCATGGTCGCATCACGGCAGCGAACAACCCGGACGGCGGGGCAACCCTTACCTTGACCCTCCAGTCAGCCAAGGGAGCGCTACAATCGTCTTTTGGCATGAACTAAGCCTCTTTACCGTTATGTCTTTCTCCAACTTTTCCGCTTCCGAACCCACTCAGACGCTGGGAACCGTTTACGTCGTCGATGACGACGAGGACGTGCGCGATTCCATCCGCTGGCTGCTGGAAGCCAACGATTACAAGGTTGAGCTCTATGACAGCGGGGAAAGCTTCATCGCCAAGTACGACCCCAATGCCATCGCCGTACTGCTGCTCGATGTCCGCATGAAGGGCATGAGCGGCCTGGAGGTGCAGGAGCATCTGCTCGCCCGCAAGGCGGCGCTTCCGATCATCTTCATCACGGGGCACGGCGACGTGCCGATGGCGGTCAATGCGCTCAAGAAAGGAGCCGTGGACTTCATCGAAAAGCCCTTTGATCACGCCGCGCTCAAGCAGCAGGTCGAGCGCATGCTGCACGAAGCCCGCGAGCGGCGTGTGAAGGACGAAAAGCAGAGCCTTAACGAGGCGCTTCTGTCCAAGCTCACTCCGCGCGAGCAGCAGGTGCTCGAGCGCATCGTCGCCGGCCGTCTCAACAAGCAGATCGCCGATGACCTCGGCATCTCCATCAAGACGGTTGAGGCGCACCGCGCATCGATCATGGACAAGACCAACTCGGGCACCGTTGCCGACCTGATGCGCGTGGTCATGGGAGCCGGCGTGAGGGCCGCAATCTACGGGCAATAACCCCTCCGCGTCATCTCTTCAGAGCAAGCCTGCCGACCTTCTTGGTTGGCAGGCTTTGTTTTTGCCCGGGGCGGCTCCCCGCGTTTAGAATTGCCGCACCAAAAACGAAGATTTGACATGGCTCAGGCGTATTTTTTGATTCCCGGTCTGCTGCTGCCGCGGCAGGTTTTTGCGCATCTGTCACCGCAGACGCTGTCGGCCTTGGAGCAACTTACCCTCGGAGCCGAGGACGGCGTGCAGACCCAGACGCTGTCCCGCGGCGTGTTCTCCCGGGCGATCCATGACATGTGGGTCTGGCGTGTGCTCAGTTCCCGCCCTGTCTTTCCTCCGATCGCCCCCTACGTCTGGCACACGGAGCTTGAACTCGTCTTTGCAAGCGAAGTCTGGCGTCTTGATATCGGCACTAAAACCGCAAACGGCGTTGCCGCCATCGATGCCAACGAACTGACCGAGGCCATCACCGAACAGATTTGCGCCCGCCTCATGAAACCGCTTGCCGCAGAAGGCTTCACACTGCAGCGCTGGGACAGTGTCCTTTATCTAACGCGCAGAACCGACTGGCCGGTTGCCACGCGTCCCTGGCTCACCATGACGACGGGGCACAGAACTTGCGAGCGTGACATCGAGCCCGCCCCCGGCGCGAGCATCGAATCCGTCGCGGCCGCTCAGGCCGTGTTCGCGCGCCTTGAGAGCGCCCTTTGCACCCCGAAGCCCCTTGCTACAGCTTCCGGCCAAACCATCGACGCCCTCTGGATCTGGGGTGGAGGCAGGGCAGGCCTCATCTTTCCGCCAACGAAAATCCGCGGTGTTCTTTCTGACGAAACTGCGATCATCAGCTGGGCTCAGAATGCGGGGCTCTTTAACCACTGTACGGCTCCGGCAGCAGGGGCTGCGGACTGGCCCGAGCAGTGCGCCCCGGGCGCCAGGCTTGCCGTGCTCTCGGCTCTGTACGAGCCGTGGCTGAAGGCGGACTGGGCCGAATGGGAAAAGCGGGTTCCCGCGCTCTGCGAGCAGATCCGCACTCTCCGTAGCGCAGCCGCGAGAAAGGAGTGCAAGGAGGCGCTCCTTGTCGGCTGCGGCGCGCAGCAGTGCGCAACCCTGACGCTCCAGGCCGCAGCGAGCGGCGGCGTACGGGGGCTGCTCGGCCGGCTCAGGGGCCAGCACACGATTGCTCCCGAGGCGTGGCTCATCGAAGGGGAAGCCTCATGAGCACGCGCTTTCGCATCCGGGACTATGACCAGCGCGTCTGCGACCGGCTTGCATCCGCAGGAGTCATGAGGCCCCTTGCCCGGGCTCTTGCCGCCCGAGGCGTCACCTGCGCCGAGGACATGGCCGAGGACTGGCGCAGCATGATCGCGCCAACCCTGCTTGAGGGGGCTGACAAGGCAGCCAGGATTCTTGCCGACGCGCGGGACCAGGGGGCGCACGTCACCATCGTCGCCGACTATGACTGCGACGGAGCAACGGCCTGCGCAGTCGCCATGAAGGGCTTGCGCGCCATGGGGCTCTCATGCGGCTACATCGTGCCTGACCGATTCCGCTACGGGTACGGGCTCTCGCCAGACATCGTAGACCTTGCCAACGAAAGCCAGCACCCTGATCTCATCGTCACGGTCGACAACGGCATCGCGAGCGTCGAGGGCGTTGCCCGCGCCAATCAGCTCGGCATCCGCGTCATCATCACCGACCATCATCTGCAGGGAGAAACGCTCCCCGAGGCCGCCTGCATCGTCAACCCCAATGTCCGCACGAGCAGTTTTGCGAGCAAGGCGCTCTGCGGCTGCGGCGTCATGTATTACGTGCTCCTTGCCTTGCGCGCCGAACTGCGTCGCCGCGGGGTGTTCACCGCCCAGACACAGCCGCGGCTTGATGCCCTTGCCGATCTCGTGGCTCTCGGCACCGTGGCCGACGTCGTATGCCTTGACAAGAACAACCGAATCCTCGTCGCCCAGGGGCTCGCTCGGGTGCGCCGCGGTCTTGCCTGCCCCGGCATCCAGGCGCTCTTTGAGGTCGCGGGGCGGGATCCCGGCCGCGCATCGGTGCGCGACTTTGCCTTCTCCATCGCGCCGCGCATCAACGCTGCCGGACGCATGGACGAAATGAATCCGGGCATTGACTGTCTGCTTGCCGACAGCTACGAGGCGGCGCACTCATACGCCGAACAGCTTGAACTGTTCAACAACCAGAGACGCAACCTCGAGGGCACCATGCAAAGCGAAGCACTCGAGAGCGTACAAGCCATGGACTGGGAGAACAAGGCCACCGTGACGCTCTTTGACGTCGGTTGGCATCAGGGCGTCGTCGGACTGGTCGCAAGCCGCGTCAAGGAACGCATCCATCGGCCTGTGATCGCCTTTGCTCC
The DNA here is from genome assembly GCA_003488465.1 of Sutterella sp. Taxonomy (GTDB): domain Bacteria; phylum Pseudomonadota; class Gammaproteobacteria; order Burkholderiales; family Burkholderiaceae_F; genus Duodenibacillus. Next base: position 5,458 of record DNLN01000118.1, read on the forward strand.
ATCCGATGACGGAGAGTTGAAGGGCTCCGGGCGTTCCATCGAGGGCGTGCATCTGAAGGATGCACTTGACCGTGTGGTCAAAAAGGATCCGCAGGTCATCACTCGCTTCGGCGGCCACGCCATGGCGGCAGGCTTGACGATCCGCCCCGAAAATCTCCAGAGGTTCACCGCACTCTTTGAGCAGGCCGTGTCCGAAATGACTCCGCCGGAGCTTTTTGACCGCACTGTGCTCGTTGACGGAGCGCTCAGCCCCGAAGAAGTGAACTTCCCGCTTGTGGATGCCCTTTCCACGAGGATCTGGGGACAGGGCTTTGAGCGCCCCCTCTTTGCCAACGACTTCACGATCCTCTCTCAGCGGATTCTCAAGGGCGCTCACCTAAAACTTCTTGTTGATCTGGGCGGGACCCGGTTCGAAGCGATCTATTTCCGCAGGAGCGAGCCGCTTCCGCAGCGGGTTCGCCTGGCCTATCGGCCCGAGACGAACGAATTCATGGGGCGAAAATCCGTTCAACTCGTCATCGAGGCCTCCGAGGATTAGCCAATTCCGTCCCTGCGGCGGCTTTTCGCTCAAAGTTGTCTTCCCGTATAATTTTCAACCTTTACGACCGCCGGAGAGCACCCGCTCCCGGGGTTTTGTTTTGCCTCAGGCGATCAATCGCACGATCGCCGCAGTCGGGCCGGTGGATCATGTATCCCCGCGAGCCCCGGATACACAAGTATGGAAGCCGAACGCATCAATCGAATCAACAATCTGTGCGACGACCTAGCTCACCGTCTATGTGAGCTGAGGGGGTATCTTTGACCTCGACCGCAAGGAGCGTCGCCTAGAGGAGGTCTGCAGGGAGGTCGAAAACCCCGATCTTTGGAACAACCCTGAGCAGGCCCAGAAAATCACCAAAGAAAAAAAATCCCTGGAGGATCTCGTCGGAAGCTTCGCACGCCTCACGAGCGGCATCTCCGACGCAAGGGAACTCTTTGCCATGAGTCTTGAGGAAGGAGACGAGGTCGGGGCCGAAATGGTCGCCGGCGAAGTCGAGGGCTTTGCTCGAGACGTTGAAAAACTCGAGTTCAAGCGCATGTTCAATCAGCCGATGGACAGCGCGAACTGCTACCTTGAAATTCAGGCCGGCGCTGGCGGCACCGAGGCCCAGG
>DNLN01000193.1:0-4766 GCA_003488465.1 Sutterella sp.
TCATGCGAAAGCCGCGGCGGGTGAATTCCTTGGTGGGTTCGGGATAGTTCTTGCTGCCCTTGAACATCAGGTGCTCAAGCAGGTGCGCCATGCCGGTCTCGCCGTAGTTCTCCATGCGGGAGCCGACGAGGTAGGTCATGTTCACAGTTGCAGTGGGCTTGCTCTGATCTGCGAACAGAACCACCTGCAAACCATTTTCAAGCTGGTAGCTGTGAATGCCTTCAACGCTTGCAACGGGCTTGACGTTCGCCGCTGCGGCCGCCAGGGAAGCTGTAACCAAAGTAGTCATCATCAATGTTTTCAGTGTCATAAAAAACCTTGCTCGTGTTTCACGAAGCACGCCTACAGGCGCCACGAGCCGACACGATAATCGGCTCAGGCATCCCATTGCTTAAGGTTGTTGTTTCCAAATGTCGCGATATGTTACTGCGGAAGGGACCGCAAGGGATCAACCTTGTAGAATGCGCCAATCCAAAAACACGTTGGAAAATCATTGTGAAATTTCTATTTGACCTCCTCCCCGTCATCCTGTTTTTTGCCGCATTCAAGTTCGGCGAGAGCAACGCCGAGCAGGTGCAGGGCGTTCTGAGCGGCTGGCTCGGCTCGGGCATCGAGATTGATCAGGCGCCGATCCTTGCGGCAACCGCCGTCGCCATCGTCGCCTCGATCGCGCAGGTCGCCTGGATCTACATGCGCGGCAGAAAGCCCGAACCCATGCTCTGGATTTCGCTTGCAATCATCGTTGTCTTCGGCTCGCTCACCCTGCTGCTGCACAACGGAATCTTCATCAAGTGGAAGCCCTCGATCCTGTACTGGGCGTTTGCCGCAATCCTGGGGTACGGCGCCATGACCGGCCGCAATTTCCTGAAAACAGTGCTCGGGAACCAGCTTGAGCTCGATGCCAGCGCATGGAAGAAGATGCAGGCCGCCTGGATCGTCTTTTTCATTCTTGTCGGCATTCTCAATCTTGCGGTCGCCTACACATGCGAGACGGCAACCTGGGTGAACTTCAAGCTTTTTGGCCTCACGAGCCTGACATTCATTTTTACACTTGCGATCGGCATCTGGATCGCCAGGAACGCCCAAACCGGGCAAAATACCGACTGATTTTTTTGAAGGCCTGACTTCGACTACAAGAAGCCGGCAGCATATTTGTTCGATTATTAACTCTCCCCTACTATATAAGATGAAAACCAAGTTCATTGCAGCGGCTGTGCTTGCCGCTTTCGCAGCCACCGCCGCTCAGGCAGAAGTCCAGAGCTTCAAGGTCAACGGTCAGCTCGTGACCAAGGCCCAGCAGGAAAAGATCATCAAGAACATGACAAGCCGCGGCCAGATCCGCACGCCCCAGCTCGAGAGCCAGGTGCGCAACCGCCTGACCTCCGAGATCGTTCTGCAGCAGGAGGCCGAAAAGCTCAAGCTCAACCGCCGTCAGGATGTGAAGGAAGCCATTGATGCGGCCCGCAACGCCATCCTTACCAACGCCGCCGTGAACGAGTACATCAAAAAGCACCCGGTGTCCGATGCCGATGTCCAGAAGCTCTACAACCAGGAAAAGACCCGCTGGGGCTCTCAGGAAGTGTCCGTGCGCCACATTCTCGTGAAGGACGAGGCGACCGCCCGTCGTCTTCTTGACGAAATCAAGAAGGGCGGCGACTTTGCCAAGCTCGCCCGCGAGAACACGCTTGACACGCAGGCCAACAAGAACGCCGGCGGTCTCATTGAGTGGACCAGCCCGCGCATCTTCGAGCCGTCCTTTGCCGAAGGCTTCAAGAATCTCAAGAAGGGCGAGCTTGCCGCCACGCCCATCAAGACGAGCCTTGGCTGGCACATCATGAAACTCGAAGACACTCGCGCCGCCACGCGCTACAGCAACTACAAGGATTGGGAGCCGGTTCTGCGCCGCGCCCTCGTCCAGCAGCGCGTGCAGTCTCACATCGATGAGCTCGTGCGCAAGGCGAAGATCCAGAACAACGTCAAGTAACCAATCGGTTCTGATTCCTTCCGAGAGGCCGGTCTGATTCGTCAGGCCGGCCTTTTTTTTCATGCGGCCAAACACCAGTCGACATCAGCAGTCATTGCATTCGACCCCATGCATATGACGAAATTGACAATCGTATGATGAACGGTAGAATGGCGTCTTACGTTTTTCGTATTCGTCATAACATTATGACCATTCACTTTCTCACTGCTTGCAAAGAGACGTACGCGACTGCCGCTCTGCTCGATACCGCCAAGAGCGCCATGCGCAGCTTTTGTGTCGCCTTTTTGCAACAAACTTTAAGAAAAATAGCAATCCTATTGCAAATGAGAATGGTTATTGTTAGCGTTCCGCACAATTGGATGCGAGAGCAGCACCCAATCCCCTTTTTTCATTGCTTGCAGAAGGTTCATTATGAAGACAACGTTTAAGATCGCCGCGGCAGCCGCCGCCGTTGCAATGGCCATGGGCGCCAACGCCGCCAGCGTCACGCTGTACGGCTCCATCTCCACCGGTGTCGTGTACACGCATACTCCGTCCATCGATGGCGAAAAGAAGACCAATGATGTGAAGATGGAATCCGCCTGGTTCGGCGACTCCATCTGGGGCCTGACCGGCGAAGAAGAGCTCGGCAACGGCTGGAAGGTCGGCTTCGTCCTCGAAAACGAATATGAGTCCGATACCGGCAGAATGGCCGGCGCCGATGACAACAAGCTCTTTGACAGCCAGGCTTACGTGAGCATCGGCAACGACACCTTCAAGCTGGCTGCCGGCCGTCTTGGCGGTCTCGCAAGCGCCGGCGGTGACTTCGACCTCATCGGCGGCTTTGATCCGCTTGAGGCCGCCTTCGGCGTCGGCGGCATGGGCGCCTTCTCCTCCCGCGACAAGATGGCCGACAACGCCCTCGTTGCCGAAGTCACTCCGCTCGACGGCCTGAAGATCTCCGCCATGGCTTCGCTCGGCGATGAGGACGACAGCGATCCCAAGTGGCATCGCCGCGGCCACTACTACGGCCTCGGCGCTCTGTATGAAAACGGACCGCTCGCCGTCGGTGCCGTCGTTGAAGCCCGCACGATTTCCAACGTGCATCCGAACGGGGATGATGATTATGACGGCAAGAAGACCGGCTACACCTACACCCTGGGCGCCTCCTGGGATTTCGACATGATCAAGCCGATGTTCATGTACCAGCACACCCAGAACGGCAACCAGTGGCAAGATGGATTCTATGGCCTCAACGATGAAGACGAGGAACCGGCAGTTCAGCAGACCTTCAAGGCTGACAGCTTCCTGCTCGGCTTTACGGCTCCGCTCGGCGAAGGCACCCTGATGGCTTCCGCCCAGTACCTCAAGGCCAAGGACAAGGAAGGCGTCAAGGGCAATGCCACGATCCTCGGCGTCGCCTACAACTACGAACTCAGCAAGCGCACCAGCATCTACTGCGGCGCCACCTGGGCTGACGGCAGCAAGGGTCTTGACAAGAAGAAGACCGGAGCCCAGGCTATCAGCGGCTTCGAGCGCGCTGACTACAACGGCTACACCTTCGGTCTTGGCCTGAACCACACGTTCTAATCGTCTGAAGCGACTCACCTGCTGAGTCCATCACTCAGATGCATCGCGCTCCGGGCAACCGGAGCGCGTTTTGTTTCGGCTAAACTTCGCTCCCCCGTTGTTTCCACGAGAATTCCGTCGTCTCCTACATGGTCAAAGATTTCCCGATTCACGTTCTTCCCGAGAACTTCAAGCTGCCGCGTCCCGGCGCCAAAGGCACGCTACCGACGACTCAATCGGCAACCGACGCCCTGGCGCTCACGGATCTAGCTGTCCGCGCAAGCAGCGAGGGACGGCTTCTCGTTCTCGTCTGCGCGCAGGCAAGCTCCATGCTGCGGCTCGCCGAGGAAATCGCCTGGCTCTGCCCGGCGCTCAACGTGACCGTGTTCCCCGACTGGGAAACCCTTCCCTATGACACGATGAGCCCGCATGAGGACCTCGTGAGCGAGCGTCTTGAGACGCTCTGGCGCCTCACCATGCGGCAAACCCAGATGGCCTCCGGGCGCGCAGTCGACATTCTCATCGCCTCGGCCGCCACCGCTTCGCAGCGGATCGCCCCGCCCTCCTTCATCGCCGCAAGCTCGTTCTTTTTCAAAAAGGGCCAGAAAATCGCCTTTGACGAGCTCAAGGCCAACCTCGTGATGGCGGGCTACGGCCACGTCGACCAGGTCATGGCGCCCGGCGAATTCTGCGTGCGCGGCAGCATCATCGACGTCTTCCCGATGGGCTCGACTCAGCCCTTCCGCCTCGATCTCTTCGATGACGAGCTCGACAACATCCGGCTCTTTGACCCGGAAACCCAGCGCTCGGTGGGCGAAACCGATTCCATCCGCATCCTCTCCGGGCACGAGTTCCCGATGGATGAAGCAAGCCGCACGGCGTTCCGCTCGCGCTGGCGGGAAACCTTCAAGGGGGATCCGGCCAAGTGCCCGGTCTATGTCGATGTGGGCAGCGGCATCGCTTCGGCGGGCCTCGAGTACTATCTGCCCCTTTTCTTTGACGCGACCGCCACCCTCGCCAGCTACATTCCGGAAGACTCCGTCATCGTGACGCACGGCGACGTGAACGGAGCAATTGAAAGCTATTTAAAGGAAATTAGCGACAGATACCGATTTTTAAGCAAAGATGTCGAAAGACCGGCGCTGCCGCCCGAGCAGCTTTCTGAGACTGCCGAAGAGTTCTTCAAATCGATAAGCGCGTTCGGCAGACTTGCGGCCGACGAAATTCCCCCTGA
>DNLN01000193.1:4806-5253 GCA_003488465.1 Sutterella sp.
TCCCCCTGCCACTTTTGATCTTGCGATCGACAGAAAGGCGCAGGACCCGGCGGCAAAGCTCAAGAACTACCTTGCGCAGGCCTCCTCCCTCAAAAAGCGCGTTCTCATCACGGCCACGAGCCAGGGCAGAACCGCCCGCTTGGGGGAACTGCTTCGGGAAGACGAGATCAGCGTGCGCGATGTCGAGCAGTTCTCTGAGTTTCTCTCGGGCAACGCCGCAGTCAGCCTCTCGGTGAGCCCCCTCACCCAGGGCGTTGAGCTCACCGATCCGACCCTTTGCATCCTCACGGAAACCGAGCTCTACGCCATTCACGCAACAAAGCGAAAGAGCCGCATCCGCGAGTCCGCATCCCGCATCGAATCGATGATCCGGGACATCAGCGAGCTCAAGGTCGGAGACCCCGTCGTTCATGTCGAGCACGGCATCGGCCGCTACCAGGGCCTGCA
>DNLN01000193.1:5338-5601 GCA_003488465.1 Sutterella sp.
TCCGAATTCGTGCGGATCGACTATGCGGGAGAAGCCAAGCTCTACGTGCCCGTCTCGCAGCTGCACCTTATCGGCCGCTACACGGGAACGGACGCCGAGCATGCGCCGCTTCACAGCCTCGGCCGCGGAGAGTGGGAGCGCGCCAAGAAAAAGGCGGCCGCAAAGGTTCGCGACACGGCCGCTGAGTTGCTGCACCTGTACGCCCTTCGCGAATCCCGTCAGGGCTTTGCCTTTGCCGAAAAGATTCCCGAATACCAGGCGTT
>DNLN01000225.1:0-10308 GCA_003488465.1 Sutterella sp.
CCTCGCCGTCCTTTCCGGTGTGCCGTTTGAAAAGGGACGGGAGATCATCACAGCTCTTCGTGACATGAACCCCGGCGTGCGCATCGCTGTGAGGACCGCGCGAGCGCCGGAAAAAGCCCTTTACGCAGAATTGCTGCCTGACGATCTTGTTCTGTACGGAGAGGATATTCTGCACGGGCAGGAAGCCTCTGGCGGCGCGGCGGCAAACGTAGCCTGACGTCCCGAATTGCCGTGAAAAAGTCGTTAGACTTTCAATGGTGGCGACGCCGTTGTCGTCTTGGTTTGTTCGAGGTTTGAAAATGCTCTTGACACCTCAGTGGATGTGGCTGATTGCGGGATTGATCCTGTGCGGCGCAGAGATGCTGGTCGGCACGTTCTATCTGCTTGTTCTCGGGGCGGCCTGCCTTGCGGCAGCAGGGTGTGCATGGCTCGGACTGGTGGTTGGCTGGCAGTGCCTTGCCTTTGCTGCGGTTGCGGTGATTGGCGGGCTCGTCGTTCGGCACCTTCGGGGACAGCAAAATGATGAATCCCATGCGATTCAGAATCTGGATGTTGGCCAAAGCGTCCGCGTTCAAGCGTGGAACGAGGACGGTACGGCGCTCGTCCAGTACCGTGGCACGCAATGGACGGCAGTTGCCGATGAAGGTGTGGCGACCACTGCCGGCGTCTACCGGATCGTTCGGGTAGAGGGCTCCCGGCTGGTGTTGACGAATAACTGATTTGTTCTTGAGAAGGGAAAAAAATGATATCCAACTTCCTGATCTTTTCGATCGTTCTGCTGGTGATCGCGGTCATTTTCGTGAGCCAGTGCATCAAGGTCGTGCCGCAGCAGACGGCTTGGGTTGTCGAGCGGCTTGGCAAGTTTCATAGCGTTCTCAGCCCAGGCCTGAACGTCATCATTCCCCTCATCGACCGCGTGGCCTACAAGCACAGTCTGAAGGAGGTGCCTCTGGATACGCCAAGCCAGGTCTGCATCACCAAGGACAACACGCAGCTCACAGTTGACGGCGTGCTCTTTTTCCAGGTGACCGATCCCCAGAGAGCGAGCTACGGGACGAGCAACTACATCATCGCCATTACGCAGCTTGCACAGACGACGCTTCGCAGCGTGATCGGCAAGATGGAGCTTGACAAGACATTCGAGGAGCGTGACCTCATCAACAAGTCCGTTGTGTCCGCAATCGATGAGGCGGCTCTCAACTGGGGCGTGAAGGTTCTTCGCTACGAAATCAAGGATCTCACGCCGCCCGCAGTCATCTTGCAGGCCATGCAGCAGCAGATTACCGCTGAGCGTGAAAAGCGCGCCGTCGTGGCCGCGTCTGAAGGCCGAAAGCTCGAGCAGATCAATTTGGCTACCGGTGCCCGCGAAGCGGCAATCGCCAAGTCCGAGGGTGAAAAGCAGGCCGAGATCAACAAGGCCGAAGGCCAGGCAGCCGCGACGCTTGCCATTGCAACGGCAACCGCTGAGGCATTAAGGCGCGTTGCGCAGGCAACGACCGACGAAGGCGGCATGAACGCCGTGAACCTGAAGGTTGCCGAAAAGTATGTTGAGGCGTTCTCCCAGATCGCCAAGCAGGGGAATACCCTCGTCGTTCCGGCTAATTTGGGCGACATGACTTCTCTCATTGCTTCGGCAATGACCATCATGAAGGCTAGCGACGGAAAGGCTGTGCTGCCCAAGCCGACTGGAACCGTGAAGTAGGGCCAGGAGACGCGCCATGGGCAAGGAACCGAAGGAGCAGACTCCCGTCGATCTTGACGACATCAGAGCGATGTACCAGTTCTGTTTCATGTTCGTAGAGCACATCGTTGAGGAGCAGGCTCAGGTCGTTGAGCGCAAGATCAGCCCCGAGGCAGCAGCTGCAAGCGACACGCAGATGCTGTCTTGGTTCTGCGCGACGATGTGCGGGGACAATCCCAAGGTTGCAGTCCGCACCAAGAGTACGTCCGAGCAGATCGATGCCCGGCTGAGGCTTCGCTTTTCCCGGGAGCTTGCGGCGCTCTCAGCAGAGGATGCACGGCACTTCAACGGCCCAGGAACCGCCGCCTTCTTTGCCTGCCTGCAGTTTTTGTCGGACGTTCATCAGACGCTCGAGGCGCTTCGCTGGCATGCAGATGACAATACCGAAGGCGACGCACGGCAGGTGCATGACCTGTGCGTGAAGTGGTCTGAAATCTTCACGAATCAGAAATTTCCATTGGTGGTTTGATGAGCCTGACGGATATCGAACGGGACAGATCCGAGACGGTGCATGACCTCTGCGATCCTGCCGTTGTGCGGGAGCTTTTCTCCATGGCGGGCACGGAGATCCTTTTCCGGGTCGTGCAGGTGGCAAGACAGGTCATGAAGGCGGACAAGGCGCGGGACATGGATGACGCGCTTGCTCGTCACCTGGCCCGTGCGCTGATGGGTGAGAATCCGCAGTTCCGGAGCGTTCCCGGCTGGAGCGGCATGCCCTGCGCACTCAGCATTGCGGCCGTAGAGCCCGAGATGTTCGCAAGGATCAAGGATGCCGAGGAGCATGCCGACCTGAGTAATCCGCGTTTTGTCATGGTTGCCGCAACGAGTGCCTTTACGCGCAAGGTCTGTGAGCTGATCTCCACCGAGGTGCAGAAACCGACTGCTACGCAGCAGAGCGTGCAGGCTGCCATCGATGATCTGGCGGGGCGTTTTGCGCTTGCCGCGTTGCCCGCAAAAGCCTGAGGTGGAGAAAATGCCTGGGTGCGGATATTGCGGTCACTGTGCAAGGGACTTTTCAAGCAGGGAGCCGGGGAAGCCGAATCTGGCATCCATCGACGTTGTCGGAGGAATCCTCGAGCAGGCGGTTCGCAATACTCTGCGGCGCATGCAGCAGGTTTCCGATGGCAATATGAGCCCTCAAGAGGCTGCGCAGGCCGATGATCGCCTTGTGAACTGGTTCACGGAGACCTTCTGTGGCCGCAACAAGCACTTTGCGAGCGCCGAGGGGTGGAATCCGTGCGGACTGGCCGACTACATCCGCGAGGTGTTTTCCGGGGATCTGCAAAAGGCTGGCCGTCATGCTCCGAGTTCCGACGCAGAGGTTGTCGGCTGGGTTTCAGAACGGTTTCTGCAGGGGTTCTACGAACTGATCGAGAATCTGCCCAACGCAGGCACGAACTTCCATGAGATGGAGTACGCCCCAAGAGTGCGGGAGTTTGTCGCCTTCTGGCAGAGTGTTCTGGTGGGGGCGCCGATGCGGTGACCGCCCTTCAGTGGGGGCGGGATCTGATGGGAGCGGTGTCAGACTCGTTTAGAATGCCTTCGGACAGAAGTTTTGTGGATCAATCCGATGCGGATTCTCGTAAGCAATGACGACGGTTATATGGCTCTGGGCATCAAGGCTCTGGCTAGGGAAATGGCCCGTTTCGGCCAGGTAACCGTTGTTGCGCCCGAGCACAACCATAGCGGAGCAAGCAATTCGCTCACCCTGAATCGTCCGCTCACGGTAACAAAGGCCGAGCCGGATTTTTTCATCGTGAGCGGCACACCTTCGGACTGTGTGCATCTGGCATTGACGGGACTTCTTGACGAGCGGCCCGACCTGGTGGTTTCCGGAATCAACTGTGGCGCCAATATGGGTGATGACACGATGTATTCGGGAACGGTGGCCGCGGCGATTGAAGGCTACATCTTCGGCATTGATTCGTTTGCCTTCAGCCAGATCGACAGAGGTTGGGGGGAACTGGACTCCGCGGCGCGGATGGCAGGCGTGATCGTCGAGCGTTTTCTCGAGCGAAAACACTCCGAGGAGGCGGTTTTGTTGAACGTCAACATGCCCAACATGCCTTATGAGCGCATGGCAGGAGTTCAGGCGACGCGCCTGGGGCGCAGACACAACGCCGAGAGCATGATCCATGAAATCAACCCGCGCGGGATGCCCATGTACTGGCTAGGTGCGGCAGGCTCTCCGAAGGATGCGGGCGAGGGAACGGATTTCTGGGCGACCGCCAACGGGTATGCCTCTGTGACGCCTCTGCAGATCGATCTGACCGAACACAGACTGGTCAAGCAGACTGCGTCGTGGGTTGCCGGTGATTGACCAAAATAATTTGCGTAAATGGTTTTTTAGTGCGTGAACAGATGATGAAAACAAAACAAATCGCCTTGGTTGCCGCAGGCGTCTGTGCGGCGCTTCTTTCTGGCTGCACGAACATCAGTCTTGCTCCGATTGAAGATCGGTCCGGACCGAACAGCGGCTATGCCCCGATTGCCAGTCCGACTCCGACCGCGGAGGTGCAGACAGCGCCGCAGGGCAAGTATTACGCAGCGCAGACCGCCGTATCGGACAGCGGCCGCACGCATACCGTTGCCTCCGGAGACACCCTGTACAACATTGGAGTGCGCTATGGCGTTAACCCGACTGAACTGCAGCGCCTGAACGGGGTCAGCAATCCGGCTGCACTTTCAATCGGACAGGTTCTGAGAATCCCTGATTCCAAACTCCCCCCGAAGCCCGCAGAGTCTGAGGTTGTGAGTGTTGCCACGGTCGAACCGGTTAACAGGCCGATCGAGGCGGCCGAGGCACGCAAGCAGCAGGAGGAGGCCAAGAAGGCAATGCAGGAGAGCGCTGCGGCAAACGACACTGCCTTTGTCATTCCCTGGCCTGTGCGCGGGACGGTGATTTCCACGTTCCGCGAAAACCGTATGGGCATTGACATTGCGGGCGCGGAGGGAACGCCCATCAAGGCTGTTCTCGACGGTACGGTTCAGTATGTCGGAAACAACACCAAGGGCTATGGCAATTTCGTGATCGTTCGTCACAATGTAAGACTGCCGGGCAAGAGCCCGACCCCCCTTGTCACCGTGTACGGCAACTGTAGCAAGATTCTCGTGTCGATCAACGAGAGCGTACGCAAGGGGCAGACGATTGCCAGAATGGGCAAGACTGAATCCGACCGGGTGAAGTTGCGCTTTGAGGTGCGGCAGGGCAAGCCCCAGGATCCGATGGATTATCTGGAAAAATAGGCTTTCCCAAATCGGAGAAATTCTTTTTGGCCCGGATCAGATGTCCGGGCCTTTCTGACGGAACAAGACTGGTATGACCCGCGGCAAGATCAAGCAAAGGGAGAGATTCTCCGCTGATGTGGAACGACTCGACGGAGAAGGGCGCGGAGTCGCGCATCATGATGGCAAGGTTGTCTTCATCGAGGGAGCCCTGCCCGGAGAGCGCGTGACTTACGAGCGCATCCGCAACAAACAGAATTTTGAAATCGGTTCGGTGGTGGAGGTTGAAACACCTAGCTCGCTGCGCGTGGAGCCCCGCTGTCCGAACTTCGGCATCGGACCGGGCAGCTGTGGCGGGTGCGCCATGCAGCATCTTGAACCGCGTGCTCAGGTTGCGTTCAAGCAGCAGGTGCTTTTGGATGCTCTCTGGCACATCGGCAAGGTCAGGCCCGAGAGGTTGTTGCCGCCGATCCATGGACCGTACTGGCACTATCGGCACAGAGCCCGCCTCACCGTGCGCAATGTCGCAAAGAAGGGCGGCGTACTGGTTGGCTTCCATGAGAAAAGTTCGAGTTATGTCGCTGACATGACCGAGTGCCGCATTCTGCCGCAGAGCATTTCAGACATGCTTCCGGCGATGCGAGAACTCGTGGCTGCGCTGACCATTCGCGACCGCATGCCGCAGATCGAAGTGGCTGTGGGCGGTGACGGACATACGGCTCTGGTGTTCCGGACGCTTGAGCCGCCCACCGACGAGGACCGAGAGACGCTTCTTGCTTTCGGCCGCAACCATGACTGTGCAATCTGGCTACAACCCAAGGGGCCGGACTCCGTCTACCCGATGGTTGCCGGAGATGACAGCAAGCTCGGGCTTGCCCTCAATGAATTTGGCGTTCGGATTGTTTTCAAACCGACCGACTTCACCCAGGTCAATCATCAGCTCAATGAAACGATGGTTTCTCGTGCCGTGCGGCTCCTCGGCGTTGGCCCTGATGAGAGCGTTGCGGACTTTTTCTGCGGTCTAGGAAACTTCACCCTGCCGCTTGCCACGCGCGCTCGCCGCGTGATCGGCATCGAGGGCAGCGAGGGACTCGTTGAGCGCGCTAGGAAGGGCGCAGAGGACAATGGCCTTGCGAACAAGACCGAGTTTATCGCCCGCAACCTGTTCACCTGGCAGATCGAGGACTGGGATGCACTCTGGCAGAAGATGGGAGGAATCGACCGGGTGCTGATCGACCCTCCGAGAGAGGGAGCTCAGGCGCTAGCGCAGACGCTTGCCATGACCGAGAAGCGCCCGAGGCGGGTAGTCTACGTGTCCTGCAATCCGGCGACGCTCGCCAGAGACTGCGCGATACTGCTGCATGAGGGCGGCTGGCACGTGCGGCAGGCCGGTGTCATGAACATGTTTCCTCACACCGGGCATGTTGAAAGCATGGCGGTTCTTGAGCCGGGGCCCCGGCCTGAAAAGGCCGAACTGGAGGCGGAACTGCCCGAACTGAATTCGTCCGAGGTGAATGAGACGCCGAACTGATTGTTCCGCAGACCCTAAAAAGCAGAAAAAAGTTGTCAGGAGAGCGAGGTTGCTCTGCTAAAATTACAGTTTGAGTTTTTTCGGCTCAGGCTTTAGTGTGCCCTTTGCACCCGTTCCTGCCACAGCAATGGCGAGCGCGCCTCCCGGGCCGATGTTTTCCCGCCCGCTTCCGCTATGTCGGAGTTGGCTTTAACTTTGAAAAAAGAGAAAAAAATGGCTATTCAGCGTACTCTTTCCATCATCAAGCCCGATGCCGTCGCCAAGAATGTGATCGGGCAGATCTACTCTCGCTTCGAGTCCAACGGCCTGAAGATCGTTGCCGCTCAGATGCGTCATCTCTCCCAGGCCGAGGCTGAGGGTTTTTATGCCGTGCACAAGGACCGTCCCTTCTTCAAGGATCTCGTCAAGTTCATGACCTCCGGCCCCGTGATGATCCAGGTGCTTGAGGGTGAAGAGGCGATTGCCAAGAACCGCAAGCTGATGGGCGCAACCGACCCGAAGAAGGCCGAGCCGGGTACGATCCGCGCTGACTTCGCCTCCTCGATCGACGCCAATGCCGTGCACGGGTCTGATGCACCGGAGACCGCCGCCGTGGAGATCGCCTACTTCTTCCCGACGCTGTCCATCTGCAGCCGCTAATCCGGGCACAGTGAGCACTCTTTGCCAGATGGAGAATCGTCGATGAGCGAGCAGTTGGATCAAGGCGGGCGCATCAATCTTCTCGACATGGATGTCGAGATGATTAGGAAGTGGTGCGCCGAGCACGGGGAGAAACCTTTCCGTGCGATTCAGCTCGCCCGCTGGATGCACAGGTTCCTCGTGGATGATTTTGATCAGATGACCAATCTGGCAAAGAGTTTCAGGGCCAAGTTGAAGGACCTGGCCTACATCAAAGCGCCATCGCCCATCACTGAGAAAAAAAGTGCTGACGGTACGCGCAAGTGGCTCTTTGATGTAGGTAACGGCAATGCTGTTGAGTCGGTGTTCATTCCCGAGGACGACCGCGGGACGCTGTGCATCTCGACGCAGGCCGGATGCCCCATGGGGTGCCTGTTCTGCTCGACCGGCAAGCAGGGTTTCAACAGAAACCTTGCCACGAGCGAGATTGTCGGCCAGCTCTGGTACGCCGAGAGGGAGCTCAGGCAGGAGTGCGGAATCACCGATCCCAATGACCGCATCATCAGCAACGTTGTTCTGATGGGCATGGGAGAGCCCCTGCAGAATCTGGAAAATGTGATCCCCGCGCTCAGGCTGTTCCTCGATGACAACGGGTACGGTTTGTCCCGGCGCCGTGTGACGGTGTCGACATCCGGTCTCGTCAATCAGATGGACAAGCTTGGCGAGGCAGCTCCGGTTGCGCTTGCCGTGAGTCTGCACGCACCCGATAACGCGCTTCGAGACAAACTGATGCCGGTCAACCGCAAGCATCCTCTCGAACAGCTGATGGCGGCATGCAAACGCTATCTCAAGGTCGCTCCGAGGGACTTCATTACCTTCGAGTATCTTTTGCTTGGCGGCGTCAATGACGCTCCCGAGCAGGCTAGGGAGCTGATCCGGCTTGTCCGGGATGTTCCTTGCAAATTCAATTTGATTCCATTTAATCCCTTCCCTGATTCGGGCTTGTCCAAGCCTGATCGTCAGCGTGTTCTTGACTTCGCAAAGATTCTCAACGAGGCAGGCATCGTGACGACCGTGCGAAAGACTCGTGGCGATGATATTGATGCCGCGTGCGGCCAGCTTGCCGGAGAGGTGAAGGACAGGACTCGCCGGGCCCAGAGACTGGTTCTGCAGAAGGAGCAGGCGAGGGATGTCCTTTCGAGTCAGGGTGCATCGAGCATAAGAGGAGAGTTTCATGACTGAGAACAAACAGGAAGAGGTCGTCGTGCAGGAAGAGCGTAATCCGGCCAATGGTTTTGGCGCCCAGCTGGTTGCGGCTCGTGAAGCACAGGGACTGTCCGTGGGCGACATGGTGGGACGCATTCGGATGTCGGTGAAACAGTTGCGGGCTCTTGAGTCTGAAAATTTTGAGGAACTTCCCGAGCCTGTGTATGTCCGCGGATTCATCCGTTCCTACGCAAAGTCCCTGGGGATCGATCCTGCGCCGCTCGTTGAGGATTTCAACCGTCGCTATGGGGATTCCTTTGCTCTTGGCTCTCACCAGATTCCCGAGGTTGCCTATTCCTCCGAACAGGTGTTCCAGGACAAGAGTCCCTCGCCTTGGTGGCGTCTTCTTGGGATCCTTATTCTGGTCAGCGCTATTGCCGCCGGTATTTGGGCGATTGTCAGTCAGGATATGCTCAAGGGGCTGATGGGGGATGATCCCGTTCCCTCCCGACCGATCGCTCAGGTTGAAGAGGTGAAAAAGGAAGTGACCAAGTCTGCCCCGGCGGCTGCAGCCAAGACGCAGCAGACTGCCGTCGTGCGGCACAACGCGCAGCCTGCACTTGCTTCTGTTCCCGCTACGCCCGCCAGGCCTGAACCTGTTGTCGTCAAGGCTCAGGAAAATATTCCGGGTATTGCATTCCGCCCCGATGACAACAAGGTTGCCGCTCCCCAGAGCGATCGCAAGGAGGTGAGAATCCGCCTGAGCGTCAAGCAGGACTGTTGGGTGCGCGTTTCCCGCATCGGCGATGACAGCACGGTGTTCGAGCAGGAGGTTCCCGCCGGCACGACGCGATCGATCCGCGGCATCAAGCCGCTGCGCGTCATTCTCGGCAACTCCGAGGAAGTGGAAGTCGAACTCAACGACGTGTTGTTCGACTACAAGCGCTTCATTTCTCCGCGTGACAAGACCGTGCGCTTCAGGATGTATTGATCGGGAGCAAACGCAGACATGTCCGTTTTTAAGGATCGTCGCGTTTCCCGGCAGGTCGTGGTTCAGCACGAGTGCTGCCGGGTGAGCATCGGGGGCGGCGCCCCCGTTGTCGTTCAGTCGATGACAAACACGGCCACCGAGGACATCGGTGAGACCGTTGCGCAGGTGCTTGAACTAGCTAGAGCTGGCAGCGAACTGGTGCGGCTGACTGTCAATACGCCGGCAGCAGCAAGGGCCGTTCCGCACATCCGTGAAAAGCTTGACGAAGCGGGATGCTTTGTTCCTCTCGTGGGTGACTTCCATTACAACGGGCACAAACTTTTGGTTGATGAACCTGCGTGTGCGAAGGCTCTTTCGAAGTTTCGCATCAACCCGGGCAATGTCGGCAAAGGAGCCTCGCATGAGAATAACTTTGCCACGATGATCGAACTCGCCGCACGGCTCGACAAACCCGTGCGGATCGGTGTGAACGGCGGCAGCCTCGACAAGGAGCTGCTTGCGGCGATGATGGACGGTAACCGTGAGAGTTCCTGCCCCAAGGAGCCGCGAGAAGTGCTTCTTGATGCGATTGTCCAAAGTGCCGTTCAGAGCGCGCAGCAGGCCGAGCAATTTGGGCTTGGAACCGACAGAATCGTGCTGTCTGCGAAGGTGAGCGACGTGCAGGAGCTCGTGAGCGTCTATCGGCAGCTCGCCCTCAGCGGAGACTGGGCTCTGCACCTCGGATTGACCGAGGCAGGCATCGGTAGCAAGGGGATTGTGGCGAGTTCGGCTGCACTGGCCGTTCTGCTTGCCGAAGGCATTGGCGACACGATTCGGATTTCGATCACTCCGGAGCCAGGTAAAAGCCGTCAGGCCGAGGTGATTGTTGCTCAGGAGCTCCTGCAGACCATGGGACTCAGGGCGTTTGCTCCGGTGGTTGTTTCCTGCCCCGGTTGCGGCAGAACAAGCAGTGACCTTTTCCAGAATCTTGCTCAGCAGACGCAGGAATTCCTTCGT
>DNLN01000225.1:10442-14238 GCA_003488465.1 Sutterella sp.
TGCGTTGTGAACGGTCCCGGGGAAAGTTCAGCGGCCGATATTGGAATCAGTTTGCCCGGGCGAGGGGAGTCTCCCGTCGCTCCGGTGTTCATTAATGGGAAAAAGGCGGCCTCACTGAAGGGCGAGTCGATGAGCGGACAGTTTCAGTCCATGATCGAGTCCTACGTGCGTGAGCGCTGGCAGAAGAAAACCGAAGAAAGTTAGGTATGGCAAAAAACAAGATTCTCGCGATCAAGGGCATGAACGATATGTTGCCCGAGCAGAGCGCAATGTGGGAAAAATTTGAGGATGCCGCAAGAGAGGTGGCGACCCGCTATGGTTTCAGGCAGATTAGAACTCCGATTGTGGAGTCGACCGCGCTGTTCTGCCGCGGCATCGGTGAAGTAACCGACATCGTCGAAAAGGAGATGTATTCCTTCGAGGACAGCATGAACGGCGAGAAGCTGACGTTGCGTCCTGAGAACACGAGTGCCGTGGTGCGTGCCGCGATCGAGCACAACCTGACGTACAACGCTCCGCAGCGCCTCTGGTACTTCGGACCCATGTTCCGCCACGAGCGGCCCCAGCGGGGGCGCTACCGCCAGTTCTATCAGTTCGGTTGCGAGGCGCTCGGGTTTGCCGGTCCGGACATTGACATTGACATGCTCGGAATGCTTGCCAGGCTCTGGAAGGAACTTGGCATCTCGGCGCGGCTTGAGTTGAATAGCCTTGGCCTTCTCGAGGAGCGCGTCAAGCACCGCGAGGCGCTCATCGCCTATTTCGAGGACAACATGGATGTTCTCGACGAAGAAGCCAAAAGACGCCTGCATACCAATCCGCTGCGCATCCTGGACACCAAGAATCCGGACATGCAGCAGATGGTGAATGCCGCTCCGAGGCTTCTGGACTATCTCGGAGAGAAGTCCCTCGAGTTCCTGCGTCGTCTTGAGCAGGGCGTGAACGCCCTCGGAATCGACTACACGATCAATCCGAGACTTGTGCGCGGCCTTGACTACTACAACAACACAGTGTTCGAGTGGATCACCGACAAGCTCGGAGCTCAGGGAACGATCTGCGGCGGAGGCCGTTATGATCCGCTCATCGAGATGCTGGGAGGCAGGCCGACTCCTGGTGTGGGCTTTGCCATGGGAGCCGAGCGCGTGATTGAACTGATCCGCGAGACAAGCGGAGAGGTGACGCGTCCGGACTGCGATGTGTACATCGCGCATTTCGGCGGAGAAACCGAACTGAAGGCCCGTGCGCTTTCCGAGCAGCTTCGGGATGCCGGGCTCAACGTGATTCTGCATGCCGGATCCCTGTCGATGAAGAACCAGATGAAGCGGGCGGATGCTTCGGGCGCCAAGTGGTGTCTGATCGCTGGCGAAAGCGAACTTGCGGCCGGGCAGGTGACCGTGAAGCATCTGAGGGGTGCGTCGGGCGAGCAGCTTTTTGAGGAGCAGGCTCTGGTTGCCCTTGATGCCGTGAAGAACACCCTTTGTGCCTGATGACCAATTTAGGAAGAAAGAACAACAATGGCATACGATCTTGAAGAACAAGAATCACTGGAACAACTGAAGGCTTGGTGGGACAAGTGGGGTAATCTCACGATGACCGTGATCACCTGCGGTTGTCTTGCATTCGCCGGCTGGAACGGCTGGAACTGGTACAAGCGCAATCAGGGCGCCAAGGCTACCGCTGCCTACGTGCAGCTTCAGACTGCCTATGCACAGGGTGATCAGAAGAACATGAAGTCGCTTGCCGACGGCCTCATGAACGAGTATCCGCGGCATGTGTTTGCCTCTCTTGCCGCCATGCTCAAGGCTTCTGAGGCTCAGAAGGCTGGCAAGCTCGAGGATGCGCGCGCCGCGCTCAACTGGGTGCTGGACAAGGGCGGGCATGAAGAGTACGCCACGATTGCGCGTATTCGTCTTGCCGGCGTTGAACTTGATGCCAAGGATGCCAAGAAGGCTCTGGCGGTGCTGCAGGGTGCCAAGGTGCTGCCTGGGCAGCAGGCTTCGTATCAGGATCGGCTGGGCGATGTGTACTTTGCCCTGGGCGAACAGGCCAAGGCAAGGGATGCCTGGAACGCGGCGCTTCGCGCGGATGGAAACGTTCAGGCGATCAGCGCTCTTGTCAGCCTGAAGCTCGCCTCCCTGCCTGAAGTGGCTAAGTAGTGTCCCGAACAATTCATACAGGAAAGCATTATGAGAACATTTGAGCGCTTTGTCCTCGCTGCCGCTGCAGCCGCCACGCTGATTCTTTCCGGTTGCAGTTCAACGACGCGCGAACCCGTGGATCTTAAGAAGATCAACGAGTTGGTGCGCATCGAGCGCGTGTGGTCGACTAGCCTTGGCGAGAGCATCAACGGAATGCTCACGCCTGTGGTGACTGAGGCGGGAATCTTTGCTGCCGGCGATGACGAGGTTTTCAAGATCGATCCGCGCACTGGCGACAAGATCTGGCGAGCCAAGGCGCAAGCTGAAGTGAGCGCTGGCGTAGGCAGCGACGGCAACTATGTCGCGATCGTCAATGCACGTGGCGAACTTGAGGTCTTTGACGGCCAGGGCAAGGAGCTCTGGCGGACCAAGCTTTCGAGTGCGGCTACTGTGCCGCCGCTTGTGGGCTCTGGCTTCATCATCGTGCGAACGGACGATACCCGGATCAGTGCCTATGACGCTGCGAGCGGGGAGCGCAAGTGGCGTTACCAGTCTCAGGTTCCGTCTCTGACGGTGCGCGTCGCTTCGAAAATGCGGTTCTCTCCCGCCGGCGTGCTAGTCGGCCAGTCCAACGGCAAACTGCTCGCCCTGGGGCCCGACGGCCGTCAGGTGTTTGACGCCGTGATCGCACAGGCGCACGGCATCACCGAGGTGGAGCGCCTTTGCGATGTGGTCGGAACGCCCTACGTTGATCAGAACATGATGTGTGCGGCCGCCTTCCAGGGCAATGTGCTGTGCATGAGCAGCCAGAACGGACGCACGCTCTGGCATCAGCCCGCTGATGCCGTTTCCGGTCCGGTTTCCGACGGCGTGACGGTGTTCGTCTCGACCTCGAACGGAAATATCAAGGCCTTTGACTATACGACGGGCAACCCCGTGTGGACGAATGAGGATCTGCGCTGGCGCTCTCCGAGCGCTCCTGTTGTCATCGGTGTCGGACTGGTTGCCGTTGCCGACTTTGACGGCGAGATCCATGTGATGGACAGCAGCACGGGTGAGATCATCGGCCGAAGAAGCATTTCCGATCAGGTGATCGCCGCACCGATCCCGATGCAGGACGGTGCCCTGTTCCAGACCAAGGACGGCGAGCTCGTGCTCGTCAGGACCGTCCGCTAATTTAAAGAGGGGTTCCTGAGGAATGCTTCCTGTCATCGCTCTCGTTGGCCGTCCGAATGTCGGCAAGTCAACGCTCTTTAACCGTCTGACAAGAAGTCGGGATGCACTTGTGGCGGATTTCCCCGGCTTGACGCGTGACCGTCAGTACGGCGAGGGCCGCGTCGGGGATCGTCCCTACATCGTCGTGGATACCGGCGGCTTTGAGCCGATCAAGACCGAGGGGATTGTCCATGAAATGGCAGGACAGGCTGAGGCGGCGATTGCCGAAGCCGATGTCGTGCTCTTCATCTGTGATGCCCGCTCCGGGCTCACGCCCCAGGATGAGCGCATCGCGCGCCATCTGCGCGTCGTCGGGCGTCCCTGCTATCTCGTAGTCAATAAGTGCGAGGGTCTCTCGGACGTGCATGTGGCCGAGTTCCACGAGCTTGGCATGGGGGAGCCGATTCGCGTGTCGGCAGCGCACGGTCAGGGCGTTGCCGCGCTCA
>DNLN01000192.1:0-2949 GCA_003488465.1 Sutterella sp.
GGGCAGGATTTCTCAAGCCGGTTTTCAGACTGCGGGAGCCTTGCCGAGGATTTCGTCAATTCCGGCCTGCGCATCGGCAAGCAACTCTTCGGTCCGCCGGGCGTCCATCTGCCCCACGCGAAGGCGTCGGTAAAGGACGTCGGCGGCACGCCTTGCGCCGCTCGTTAGGGCCGCGTGCCTTGCATAGGCGCGAATCCTGGCGCGAACCGCTTCGAGATCGGACGATTTAACGGCCTCGACTTCAAGCGAGGCGGGATCCATCGTGAGATCCACGGCAAGCGGCAGATTCCTTGTGAGGCACCCTTTCGGCGCCGGCAGCAGCTGCATGCGGATCGCGCGGGCGATGGCGTCCTCGGCCATCAGCCGATAGCTCGTCCACTTGCCGCCCGTGATGGAGAGGAGGTTGCCGAACTCGGCGAGAATCTCGTGCTCGCGCGAGAGCCGGCTCGAAGCCGTGTCGCCCTTTCTTTGCTTGACAAGGGGCCGCAACCCGGCAAACGCTGCGCGCACGTCCTTCTTTTCAATCGGGTGCTGCAGATAGCGGCTTGCCGTCATGAGAAGGAACGAGACCTCGTCCTCGGTGGGCTCGGTTTCAAACGGGACCTGCTTCTGCTCAATGTCCGTGGTGCCGATCTCAAGCATGCCGTGCCAGGGGATGCAAAAGATGAGCCGCCCGTCGCTTGTCTTCGGAATCACCATTGCGGACGCACCGGGAAGGACCGAGGCGTCGACCACGATGTGAGAGCCGCGTGAGACGCGGACCAGATCATCGCATGTCGGATCGGCCAGGCGGCGCACCGTGTCGACCCAGGGGCCGGCGCAGTTGAAGAACACGCGGGCCGTCACGCGAAACTCTTCTCCCGTCTCCTCGTCCCTGAGAAGTGCGGACTCGATGCCGGCCTTGCCAAGCGAGAGGCCCTTCACCGTGCAGTAGTTGAGTGCGAGAGCGCCCATGCCAAGGGCCGTATGCAAAAGGGCGATCCCCATCCTTGCATCGTCAAACTGTGCGTCCCAGAACTTGATCGAGCCCTTGAGGCCCTTGCGGCGCAGCCCCGGCAGTTCGGCCATGGTGGCCAGACGCCCCAGCGTGCGCATGCGCGCGAGCCCCAGACCGCCCGCGAACATCGACGAGTACATCGCAACGCCCGCTCCATAGAAGGGGAGGGAGGCGAGCGAATAGCCGGGGATGACAAACGCCTGGGGCTTGACGAGTGCAGGAGCGTTTCTGAGCAGGATCTGCTGCTCGGCAAGGGCCGACTTGATCATTGACCACTGCCCAGGGGACTTCATGTAGCGCAGTCCCCCGTGGATGAGCTTTGTCGAGCGGGACGAAGTGCCCGCGCAGAAATCCTGCGCGTCGACAACCAGCACCCGGCAGCCGCGGCTTGCGGCATCCACGGCAATTCCGAGGCCCGTTGCCCCGGCGCCGATGATGACGGCGTCAAAGTCGGGCGACGAGCGAAGCGCGCTGAGGGTCGCTTCACGGTTCTGTGCGTGAATGGGGGCTGTCTGGCTCTGGGCGGGCTTGGTCATGGCGTTCAGCGTCTGAAGAAAAGGAAATCACCCGGTGAGTCTAGCGCACACCGGGTATGAGAAACCTTAATGCTCAGGAGCGGTCTCGGTTTCGGATGCGGCTTCTTCACCGTCCGCCGGGGCGGCTTCTTCGCCAGGCTCTTCGGCGGCATCCGCCTGAGGATCCTGCTCGGCGCCGCTCTCCTTGATTTCTTCAGCGGGCCTTGCGGCCTGGACGATGGCGTCGAGGGCGATCGCGGCGCGCAGGGCGGCGTTCACGCTGCGGGCGTCCTTGAAGACCTTGGCGACATCCGGATCAAGGCGCACGGTCGCTGTCTGGGCGAATGCGGCGTGATCGCTGTAGCGGCGCTGCTCGAGGGCGCGAGCACGGGCGCCCGAGATCTGACCGAAGGCGGCTTCCGTGTTGCGGTGGCCGCCGAACTTGTGAAAGCCCTCGCGGGCGGGACGCTTGCCGAAGGGACGGCGATCTCCAAAGGGACGGTCGCCCTCGAAGCGGCGGCCTTCGGTTCGCGCCGGGCGGTCATCGCCAAAGCGCGAGTCGCGGCGATCGTCCCGGCGCTCGAAGCGCTCGGAGCGACGATCGGAGAAACGGTCGGAGAAACGGTCGGAGTCGCGCCGCTCAAAGCGCTTTTCGCGGCCGGGCTTGTCGTTAAATCTGTCAAATGCCATTTGTGTTCTTCCTTGCGCCTGCGGGTTCGCCCGAAACAGCGCGTTTAGCAGTCAGTGCCTTTTCGCGCGACGATGCGCGCGCAAAGGCGAAAAATTTTAGACGGGAAATCAGGCTGTTCGAGCACGGAGCGCCCAAACCGTCAGGGATTGCCCGAAAAAAGCGATGCGGACGGATACAATAGAGACAAGAGTGCGCGAATGCCAGTCTGAAAATGAATCATTTGCGCATCTCGTGATTCCTGCTCAACAACAAAAAGAGAGGTAGATATGCTCCAGGTTGTTTTTCATGGTGTCGATCGTTCTGCGGCAGCTGAGGCCGATATCGCCAAGCGTTTTGAGGCGCTCAAGCGTTTTGACAATCAGATGCAGGACTGCAAGGCGACCATAACGAAAGTCGGCAACCAGGGTCAGGGTGAATTCTCCGTCAAGCTCGATCTCGTGGTCGGCGGCCAGCGTTCCGTCATCGCCACTGAAAATGACGCCGATGCGATGGCCGCGATCAACAAGGTCTTTGACACGGTGCGCCGCATGGTCAAGGATGAAAACGACAAGCGTCATCACCGCTAGGGAATGACCGGGCGGCGCAGCGCCGTCCCATTGCAAAGAATGCCCGTCAGGATTTCTTGGCGGGCAAGTTATTTTCTGGAGCCGCGGTTTTTCACGAGAACAGCCGCGACGCCTAAAAGAGAAGGGGCCTCCAAATCGGAAACCCCTTCAAAGAATCTGGTGGAGGTAAGCGGGATCGAA
>DNLN01000192.1:3025-3273 GCA_003488465.1 Sutterella sp.
CAAGCGCTCTCCCAGCTGAGCTATACCCCCAAATTTTCGTTTGCGCCCATTCCGTCGGGAAAGGTCACAAAAAAACCGTTTGCACGCTCGGCAACGGTTTCATGGCGTCCCTAAGCGGATTCGAACCGCTGTACCAACCGTGAAAGGGTTGTGTCCTAGGCCTCTAGACGATAGGGACCCTAAGAGCCCTTGGTGGAGGTAAGCGGGATCGAACCGCTGACCTTTCCGGCGGTAAACGCCGGAAAGCC
>DNLN01000205.1 GCA_003488465.1 Sutterella sp.
GCGTCCCTTGAGAGGCATCAGAAATCCGAGGCACTCGAGCGGCTCGGGCATCGGGCTTTTGAGCGCCGTGACGGCCTCGATCTGAACCCCGGCGTCGAGAAAGGCGATTTCAACGGCCTTGGGGTTGTCTTCGAACACTTCGATGACGAGCGTTGAGTCGGGGCCGGCGGCGCCGTTGAGGACGGCGCCGGTTATGAATGCACGGAACTCGGCAAGAAGCTCGAGCACGCGAACGGCGGCCTGACGCTGCGCGAGGAGCTCCTCTCGGTGCTCCTTTTCGTAGAAAATGGCAAAGGTCTGCCGCACGGCCGATTCAATGAGATGCGGCGCGGGGGCCTTGCGGCGGCCGGCAAGTACGCGGTCGCGGGCGAGCGCCCAGGTCATGCCGTCGTGGACGATGAGATCTGCGATCGCCTGAGCGCATTGGGCATCGTTCTCAGGGGCAAGCGCCAGGGGATTGACGGTCTGCGGCATGTAGGCTCCTTGTCAGCGCCGCGCGCGGGGGCAAGGCGCGGCCGTTTTTTGCGACTATAGCGCGTTGCCCGGGCGGTACAATGGCGGGCACGAAAAACCAGACTTCCAGCAGTCCTTCCCATGCATATTCATATTCTTGGTATCTGCGGCACATTCATGGGCGGCCTGGCCCAGCTTGCAGCCGCAAGCGGCCACACCGTCACCGGCTCCGACGCCAATGTCTATCCCCCGATGAGCGATCAGCTCGAGCAGGCGGGAATCCGCCTCACCCAGGGGTATGACGCAGGGCAGCTTGCCATCAAACCCGATCTCTGGGTGATCGGCAATGCCATCAGCCGCGGCAATCCTCTCCTGGAGGCGATCCTCAACGCGGGAGAGCCGTACACCTCGGGGCCGCAGTGGATTGGCGAGCACGTGCTGCGCGGCCGCCATGTGCTTGCCGTCGCGGGCACGCACGGGAAGACAACGACTACATCGCTCCTCGCGCAGATTCTTGACTACTGCGGCAGAAAGCCGGGCTTTCTCGTGGGCGGCGTGCCGCAGGACTTCGGTGTCTCCGCGAGACTCGGCGAGGGGCTGCCCTTTGTGATCGAGGCCGATGAATATGACACGGCGTTTTTCGACAAGCGCAGCAAGTTCGTCCACTATCGGCCTCTCACGGCGATCCTGAACAACCTCGAATATGACCACGCGGACATTTTCGAGAACCTCGCTGCCATCGAAAAGCAGTTTCACCATCTGGTTCGTACGATGCCGGGACGGGGGCTTGTGATTGCCAACGGCAGGTGCGACGCTCTCGACCGGGTGCTTGAGCGAGGCATCTGGAGCAGGCTGCAGCGTTTTGACTCTCCGGAGGGCTGGACGATTGATGCCGAAGGGCGCGTCGCTTTCATGGGCGAGGTGTTCGGAGTGCTTGAGATGCAGCTCATGGGGCACCACAACGCACTCAATGCGCTCGCCGCGATTGCCGCGGCCCGTGACGTCGGGGTGAAACCGGCCGAGGCGCTCGAGGCTCTCGGCCACTTCATCGGCGTCAAGCGTCGCTTGGAAGTGAAGGGCGAAGAGGCCGGCGTCACCGTCATTGATGACTTCGCCCATCACCCAACGGCCATTCATGAGACGATCGCGGCTTTGCGCGGGCGGGTCGGCTCGCGCCGCATCCTTGCGGTGCTCGAGCCGCGCAGCAACACGATGAAGCTGGGCACCATGAAGGAGCGTCTTGCGCAGGCGCTCTCCGGGGCCGAGCTTGTCTTTTGCTATGCCGGCAGAGGCGTTGGCTGGGATACCGCCGAAGCGCTTTCGCCTCTTGGAGAGCGGGCGCGCAACTACCGGGGGAACCTTGAGCAGCTTGTGAGCGATGTCGTGCATGTGGCCCGGCCTGGCGATGTCATCCTTTGCATGAGCAACGGCTCCTTCGGAGGCGTGCACGGCAAACTCCTTGCGGCCCTCAAAGAGAGCGGCCGATGAGCGTGCGCGAGATCGTTTATCTGCACGGCTTTCTCTCTTCCCCCCTCTCGGCCAAGGGCAGGGAGATGCGACGCGTGGCCGAGCAGGCCTCTCTCGCATTCTGGGCGCCGGATTTGACGCTTGGGCCAAAGGCTGCCGTGGAGCGGATCCTGAGCGGCCTGGAAGACAAGGATCCCGACTCGTACGTTCTCGTTGGCTCCAGCCTTGGAGGCTTTTACGCCGCAGTGGTGAGCGGCATGACGGGAGCGCGCGCGGTGCTGCTCAATCCGGCCACACAGCCTTGGACGATCGCCGAGCGCTATCAGGGCGAGCAGACGCTCATGGACGGCTCGGGTCGCAAGATTGTTGTGCTGCGTCAATTTGGTGCAGAGCTTGAAGCGCTCGACAAGTGGATCAGGAGCGACGCCTCCGATATGCTTGTCATCCTGACCCGGGGAGACGAAGTGCTCGATTACAGACTGGCCCGGGACCGATTTCACGAGGCCAGCACGGTCATACTGCCGGGGGGCGATCACACGATCAGCGAATTCCCCCGGATCAGCGGGATGGTTCTGCGCTTTGCCTTGAGCGGGGCGCT
Source organism: Sutterella sp. (assembly GCA_003488465.1). GTDB lineage: Bacteria > Pseudomonadota > Gammaproteobacteria > Burkholderiales > Burkholderiaceae_F > Duodenibacillus. The sequence continues at coordinate 2,519 of DNLN01000205.1, forward strand.
CGGCTAAATCCGGCCAACACAAGACAGGACAGGCATGCAGTTATTTTTCGAAGAGGACGGCTCCTTCAAGGCCGGCACCATTCTCAAGCAGGATGGAAACGCCTACCAGGTGGAGCTGCCAAGCGGCAAGCGCACCAAGGTGAAGGGCGGTCACGTCTTTTTCTCCTTTGACGGCCCTAGCGCGGCCGCATTGCTCGAGCGGGCGCAGGAGAGCGCCGCCGAACTCGACCCGGGATTTCTCTGGGAGGTTGCGCCAGCCGAGGAATTCTCTTACGAAGACATTGCCTCAGAATACTTCACCACTCCCGGCGCCGTTGAGAAGGCGGCCATGATGCTTGCCCTGCACGGCAATCCGGTCTACTTCTACAGAAAGGGGCGCGGCCGCTACAGAAAGGCCCCCGAGGATATTCTGAAGCGCGCGCTCGAGGCGGTCGAGAGAAAGCGTCTGCTTGAGGAGCGACGTGCCCAGATGGTTCGGATGATGGTGAACGGGGAGCTCCCAGAGGAAATCGCAAGAGCCCCCTATGCGCTGCTCCTTCACCCTGACAAGAACGCCATCGAATGGAAGGCTCTGAGTGATGCGGCGGCCGAGACCCGGCAGAGCCCGCTGCGGCTTCTCATGGGGCTCGGAGCGATCCGCAGCCCCTACGAGTGGCATGTCACGAGCTTTTATGAGGAGAATTTCCCGCGCGGCAGAGGGTTTCCTGTCGGGCTGCCGCTTCCGGAGCCGACTGACCGGGAGCTAGCGCTTGCCAATGTCCATGCATTCTCCATCGATGACTCTGCAACGACCGAGATTGATGACGCTTCAAGCGTGACATTCCTTGACGAAACGAGGGCTCGCATCGGCATTCATATTGCTGCGCCCGGGTTGCTGATGCCTCGGGACAGCGAGGTCGACAGGGTTGCCCGCATCCGCATGAGTACGGTCTACGCGCCGGGAATGAAGACGACGATGCTGCCTGAGAGTTGGATTGGCGCGGCAAGTCTTGACGCTGGACGTCCCGGCCCCTGCGTCTCGC
>DNLN01000169.1 GCA_003488465.1 Sutterella sp.
GGTCTTGCCGGTCTGGCGGTCGCCAATGATCAGTTCGCGCTGGCCGCGGCCGATCGGAATCATGGCGTCGACAGACTTCAGGCCGGTCTGCACCGGCTGGGAGACGGACTGGCGGTCAATCACACCGGGAGCCACCTTCTCAACGACGTCGAATTCCTTCGTGTCGATCGGGCCCTTGCCGTCAATCGGCTGGCCGAGGGCGTTCACCACGCGGCCGATCAGAGCGGGACCAACGGGAACCGACAGAATGCGGCCGGTCGTCTTGACCATGTCGCCTTCACGGATGTGCTCGTAGGCACCGAGAATAACCGCGCCCACGGAATCGCGTTCCAGGTTCAGGGCGAGGCCATACGTGTTGTTGGGGAATTCCAACATTTCGCCCTGCATCACGTCCTTGAGGCCGTGAACACGGCAGATACCGTCGGTCACCGACACGACAGTACCCTGAGTACGGAGATCAGCGGAGACCCCGAGGTCTTCGATTCGCTGCTTAAGCAGTTCGCTGATTTCACTGGGATTAAGTTGCATCTTAAGCTCCGAAATTTATGCGGTGAGTGCCGTCTGCATCTGCGCAAGCCTGGCGCGCACAGAGCCGTCAAGAATTCTGTCGCCAACGCGAATGCTCACGCCGCCGATGAGATCGGGATTGACCGTCACGATCGGGTTGAGCTTCACACCGGGGAACTTCTTGGCAAGACTCTTGATGAGCGACTTGACCTCGTCTTGCGACATTGCGAAAGCGGTCTCAATGTAGGCGTCAGCGACACCTTCGGATTCGTTTTTGAGCGCATGGAACTGCGCAGCGATCTCGGGGAGAGCAGCCAAACGGCCGTTTTCGATGACTACACGCAGCAGTCCGGTCAGTTCGGACGGAACCTCCTTACCGAGAACCCCTGCGAGCAGATCAAAAACCTTGGCATCCGTCAGCTTGGGATCGCTCACGAGCTGGCTGATCCGGGGATCGGAGCAAACCATGCTCAGAGTGTCGAGAGTCTCGGCAAGAGCTCCAGAGGCCTTGGAATCGGCCTTGTGATCCTGAAGCGCCTTCCAAAGACCTTGAGCGTAGGGGCGCGCAATCGTCGAGAGTTCAGCCATGATTAAAGCTTCGCCTTAAGTTGTTCAAGAAGCTGAGCGTGGGTCTTGACGTCCACCTCGCGAGCAAGAATCTGTTGGGCACCAGCAACAACCAAAGAAGCAACCTCTTCGCGAAGCTGTTCACGGGCATGCTGCATTTCCTGAGCCGCTTCAGCCTTGGCGTTCGCAATGATGCGATCCGCTTCAGTCTGAGCCGCTGCCTTGGCATCTTCAACGATCTTGGCGCCACGCTTTTCGCCGTCGGAAACGATGACCGTCGCGCGGGCACGCGCCTCAGCCTCGATCTCCTTACCCTTGGCCTGAGCCTCGGCAAGAGCGTTGTTGCCCTTGTCTGCGGCGGCAAGCCCTTCGGCAATCTTCGTCTGGCGCTCTTCGATCGCTTTGATCAAAGGCGGCCAAATGTACTTCATCGTAATCCAGCAGCCGATGAAGAACACGGCCATCTGTACAAACAGTGTGGCATTAATGTTCATTATTGAACCCCGTCAGTCGGCGCCTGCCAAATCGCAAGCGCCAACATCGTCATTAAAAGAAAAGACGTTGTCGCAGATTAGGTTCTGCGATTAGACGAACGGGTTGGCAAAAGCGAACATCATGGCAACGCCCACGCCGATCAGGAAGGCGGCGTCGATCAGGCCGGCGAGCAGGAACATCTTGGTCTGCAAGGTGTTCATCAGCTCAGGCTGACGGGCGGCGGACTCGAGGTACTTCGAACCCATGATACCAATGCCGAGGCAGGCGCCCAGAGCACCGATGCCGATAATAAAGCCACAGGCGAGGGCAACCATAGCAACGTTGGTCATTGCAAACTCCTTAAGTTTTCCAAAAGTGGAAGGAAAGAAAAAAAGTAAAGGAAAAAGCCGTTAGTGTCCTTCATGAGCCTGACCCAGGTAAACCAGAGTCAGCATCATCATGATGAACGCTTGCAGCAAAACAATCAGGATGTGGAAGATCCACCAGCAAAGGCCGGCGACCACCTGTCCAAACACACTCAGGGAGCCGCCCACGAACCCGAAGGACAGGGCAAAGCCGCCGAGAAGCGCGATCAGGAAAAAGAGCAGCTCGCCGGCGTACATGTTGCCGAAAAGTCGCATCCCGAGGGAAACGGTCTTGGCGAGATACTCAATGATGTTCAGGGCGAAGTTCATCGGCCAGAGCAGCCAGTGGCTGCCGAAGGGCGCGGTGAAGAGCTCATGGGTGAAGCCGACGCCGCCCTTGACCTTGATGCCGTAGTAGATGCACAGCAGCAGGACACTCACGGAGATGCCCATCGTGCCGTTCAGATCGGCCGTGGGAAGCGGACGCAGATGATCGATGCCAAAGAAGCTTGCGATCCAGGGAAGCAGATCCACAGGAATCAGGTCGACCGTGTTCATCAGGACAACCCAGACGAACACCGTTAGCGCGGCCGGCGCGATGAACGTGCGGTCGCCGTGGACGATCTGCTTGCTCTGCTCCTCGACCATGTCAACGAGCATTTCAATCGCGCACTGGAACTTTCCGGGAACGCCGCTCGTTGCACCCTTGGCGGCCTTCCAGAGAAGCCACAGTCCAAGGCACATCAGCAGGATGGAGAAGAAGATTGTGTCGTAATTGAGAACGGAGAAATCGACGATTGACTGCATCTTCCCGGAGGAATTATGAGCCAAGTGATGAAGCATATAGCCAGTAGGGCTTAAAGCCTGTTCTGCAGCCATGTTGAACCGATCCTTTGGTCTTCAATGTTTATTGATCAGCAGCATAAAGTAACTGCTGACGGCGGCGAGAATCCCGAAGATCATCGCCAGCCAGTTCAAATTCGGGAAAAACTTCGCAACGACGACGAAGAGCGCCACCGTCACGAACATCTTGACAAATATGCCAACCAGCACAGCGGCCGAATTGCCTCCGTCCCTGCGACCCACCCACAGCAGCATGTTCAGTGCCAGCAACGAATTCGGTACGGCCACGCACAGCCCCCCGCAAAGCGCCGACAGGCATCCGTTCATGCCGGCCACGACGCCGGAAAACACACCGGCTGCAGCCACTGCAGCGTACTGCCAGACGACAAGGCGGAGTAATTCTTCCCGATTCATACCGCTAGAGGCCTGAAAGCTACGCACGGACGACATTTATCAAAACCTAAAGCATTTTACGGGCGTTACATTCTTTTAACAAGTTTAAGAATTCACAGCCGCCAAAATACTCCTTTCGAACTATCTAATGAGGTATAAACCACTGCTTTGAGTAGCCAGCGACTCACTCTTCACCGCAAATTCTCTCCGCGATCGCCTCTAGCGCATCGAGGTCAGCGAATGCAATCACGAGCCGCCCGGACTTGCCCTTGCCGTACTCGAGCTTGACGGGAGCGCCGAGGGCGTCCGAGAGTCGTTCCTCGAAATTCACAGTGTCCCGGTCCTTTTTGCGCTTTTGCTTCGCAATAGAGCGGTCTGGCGATTTTTTTGCGGCCACAAGCTTTTCTGTCTGCCGTACGGAAAGGGCTGCATTCACGATCCGATGCGCAACCTCCGTCTGCTCTCCGGCATCAAGCCCCAAGAGCGCACGCGCGTGCCCCATCTCGATCTCGCCGTCCATCAGCATGCGCTGCACGGGATCGGTGAGATTGAGAAGACGAAGCAGATTGCTCGTGGCGGGACGAGACTTGCCGATCGCCTTGGCCGCCTGCTCATGCGTATATCCGAACTCATCAATGAGCCGGCGCACGCCAAGAGCCTCCTCCATCGCATTGAGGTCAGTGCGCTGCATGTTCTCAATCAGCGCCATCGCGAGCGCGTCCTTATCCTCAATCGTGCGGATGATGGCCGGGATTGTCTTCTTCCCAGCCCTCATGCTCGCGCGGTAACGACGTTCTCCAGCGACGATCTCATACACGCCATCATCGACAGCCCGTACGACGATCGGGCTAATCACTCCTTGCTCTTGAATGGAAGCCGCAAGCTCCTCAAGTTTGTCGTTCTCCCACTTGCTTCGGGGCTGATAGCGTCCAGGCTTGAGCTTTGACAGGTCAAGGTCAACAACCACATCGCCCCTTGCACTCGGCAGGGCAACCATGGGATCTTCCCCCAAAAGCGTATCGAGTCCGCGACCAAGTCCTTGTTTCTTGCGAACGACCATTTCAATCACCTCGTAATTTTGGATTTAGCAGACGTACGCCTGACCTTCCTGCCCATTCGCTTGAGCAGTTCAACGCCAAAATCGCGATAGGCTTTGGCGCCTCGGCTCGAGCGGTCGTAAACAACTCCCGGCTCACCGTAGGAAGGCGCTTCAGCCAACCGGACATTCCTCGGAATGATGGTGTCAAACACGCGGTCAGCAAAGTTGGTCTTCAGCTGCTCACTCACCTGGCGCTGCAGCGTCTGCCGCGGGTCGTACATGACGCGCAGCAGGCCCGTCACCGTAAGAGCCGGATTCTTGTTGAAGCGAATGCGCTTGATCGTGTTGATGAGATCAGAAATTCCTTCAAGCGCGAAATACTCGCACTGCATCGGGATAATCACCCCATGCGCGGACACAAGCGCATTCACCGTCACCATGGAAAGCGAGGGCGGGCAGTCGATGAGGATGAAGTCATAGTTCTCAGCCATCGGTGCGATGGCGTCCTTGAGTCGACTGTCGCGATCCTTGAAATCGACAAGATCGATTTCTGCAGCCGCAAAATCTCGATTCGCAGGCACGACGTCATAACCCCCGGATTCACTGGCCACCGTGGCTTCCGCCAGGCTCGAGCGGCCAATCATTACTTCGTAGACCGTATTGATCGTCTTTGACTTCTCAATGCCGCTCCCCATCGTGGCGTTTCCCTGGGCATCAAGGTCGATGAGAAGAACCTTCTGGCCAAGATCCGCAAGAGCCGCAGCCAGATTCACGGCAGTCGTCGTCTTGCCGACGCCCCCCTTTTGGTTGGCGATGCAAAAAACAGTAGCAGTCATGTATTTCTCTCTATCATGGTTTATCGGGGAAGGGCCGCATACAGTTCGGAAAACCCGCTCCAGAACGTCGCGACACCAATACAGATCAAAATAAAGGCAAAGATTCGCGCAATCGCGTCAGCACCAGCGGTACCCACGGCCCGCGTGATGCGATCGCTGTAGCGGTAGCAGATCCAGACGAGCAGACACGAACCCAGAACTCCCATCACGGTTCCTGCAAGCGCTCCGGCATCCGGAGTCGGGGTTGCACCAATTGCTACAGCAACAGAAATTGAACCCGGTCCTGTCGTCAGTGGCAGGGTGAACGGGTAGAAGGCCATCGAGGAAATTGCCGCCTTGCTCTTTGGCCGTTTCGGTACGGCCGCTTCATCAGCCGAAGGTGCATTCAGGGCCTGCCATCCGGCGCTAAAGAGCACAATGCCGCCGGCAAGGCGAAGGATTCCGATCGAGATGCCGAAGAAGTTGAGAATGATGTTGCCTGCATACAAACAGACAAAGAGGGTGAGCGTCGAATAAATTGCAATTCGGTTCGCAAGATTTCGTCTCGTGTCTGGATCAAATTCATTGGTGAGCGTTGTAAAAAACATGGCTCCGCCAAAGGGATTGAGCACAGGGACGAGCGAAGAGAACACAAACAGCAGCATCGCGTAGAAACTCGAGAGTTCTGTCTCAAACATAGGTTTTCTCTTGTGTTTTTATTTTAAGTTACTTCATTGTTTTTAGAGCGTTTTTGCTCGTTTCCATCTCAAATAGCCCGAATTTAAAACGGCTCAAACGTTCTTTTGCAGGCTTCGGACCTGCCTTAAAACGATTAAATGACGCTCCAAAGAGGCTCCAGGGACTGTCAATTTCATGCACCGGACCACTTCGACCTTGTCTCCGAGCTCATCAATTTCCTGCTGAGGCATCTTGCCTTTCATCGCTAGCCATACCCCGTCCGCACGCAGAAGATGGCAAGAAAGGGCACACATGTCGGATAAGGAGGCGAACGCTCGGCTGGAAATCACGTCAAAGGGTTCTGCCTTCACGTCTTCGATTCGCCCATGAATCGCTCGAGCATTTTTGAGTCCCAGCTCGAGACAAACTTGCGTCAGAAACATCGCTTTCTTTTTGACGGCGTCAACCATGGCAACTTCGACCGAGGGCTCCATGATGGCAAACGGAATGGCAGGCAGACCGCCCCCGCTCCCAACATCAAGAAGCCTGCTCACAGGAAGCTGCATCTCCCGCACGGCTTTGACCAATGTGAGCGAGTCAACAAGATGCAGGTCAAGGAGTTCCTGGTCGGCAGTAATCCTCGTGAGGTTGTAGACCTTGTTCCATTTGAGCAGCTGCTCGGCATAGCGGACAAGCTTGCCCACCTGTTCCTGACTTGGATGAAGTCCGAGCTCCTCAGCCTTTCGTTCCAGTTCGCGAACGTCAAACATTGTCCTTGTCTCCGTAGCGCAGTCGCTTCAAATGGACAAGAAGCAGGCTCACGGCAGCCGGCGTGACACCCGATATGCGGCCCGCCTGACCAAGCGTCTCCGGACGCATGGCCTTCAGTTTCTGTCTGACTTCAAACGAGAGGCCGCCAACAGCGTCGTAGTCCATGTCAGGAGGCAGACGCATCTCTTCGTGAGCTCGCGTCTTCTCGATCTCTTCCTTCTGGCGATCGATGTAGCCCTTGTACTTGACCTCAACCTCAATGCGCTCGACCAGTTCTTCTTCGGTCAATGTTTCACGTGAAACATTCTCGCCGCTGGCCCGCTTTAAAGTCATCAGGTCGGCATACCGGACATCGGGCCTGGAAAGGAGTGACGCAAGCGAATATTCTCGCTCAATCGGGGAACCGAGGACACGCTCGGCCTCACCACAGGCTAGCATCGTCGGCGTCACCCAGGTGCTCCTGAGCCTCGATAGCTCGGCGTCAAGCCGGTCGCGCT
>DNLN01000176.1 GCA_003488465.1 Sutterella sp.
GCCGAGCAGCGCCTCGGCGATCTCGCCGTTCACATGCTCGACGGCGGTGAGAACGCCCTTGCCGCAGTAGCGCTTCGGATCCTTGTCACGCAGTTCGATCGCTTCACGGATGCCGGTGGAGGCGCCGGAGGGAACGGCTGCGCGGGCAGAGACGCCGCTTTCAAGAAAAACCTCAGCCTCGACCGTGGGGTTGCCGCGACTGTCGAGAACTTCCCGACCGATGATGTCGATGATTGCACTCATGTGTATACCGCCTGATAGCAAATGGATTGACTAAAACAAGACCGGCGCCCTGACGCCGGCCTCACTAAAAAGAACTAGAAGGTTGTCTCAAGGTACGGGGAGCGCTTCACCAGCGCATCGATTTCCTTGAGACTTCCGAGGAGCTCGGGCATGCGCGCCAGACGGACCGAATTGGGGCCGTCCGAGAGCGCCTTCTCGGGCTCGGGATGGGTTTCCATGAAGATTCCGTCAATGCCCACGGCGACCGCCGCGCGGGCAAGCACGGGGACGAACCGTCTGTCGCCGCCGCTTGAAGTGCCCTGACCGCCCGGCAGCTGCACCGAGTGCGTCGCATCGAACACCACGGGGGCGTTCGTGCCGCGCATGATCGCAAGGCTCCTCATGTCGCTCACGAGATTGCCGTAGCCAAAGCTCGCGCCGCGCTCGCAGACCATGAAGTTATCCTCATCAAGCCCCGCCTCGCGCGCCGCCTCGCGGGCCTTGGCAACGACGTTGACCATGTCGCCGGGCGCAAGAAACTGGCCCTTCTTGATGTTCACGGGCTTTCCGCTCATGGCGCAGGCGCGGATGAAGTCGGTCTGCCGGCAAAGGAACGCCGGCGTTTGCAAAACGTCAACAACGCTCGCCACGTCCTTCACCTCGGCCTCCGTATGCACGTCCGTGAGCACGGGGACGCCGACCTGGCGGCGAACCTCCTCGAGCATCCTGAGCCCCTGCTCCATGCCCGGTCCCCGGAAAGACTTCCCGGAGGTGCGGTTCGCCTTGTCAAAGCTCGCCTTGAAAATGTAGTTGATGCCGAGCCTGGCGGTCGTCTCCTTCATGTACCCGGCAATGTCGATCACCATCTGCTGGCTCTCGATCACGCAAGGACCTGCAATGAGAAAGAACGGTGCGCCGCCGCCGACTTCAAATCCGCAAAGCTTCATGTCGCTCGCCTCAACTTAATTCGGGGTTTCGCCCTTGTGCGCCAGAGCCGCCGTCACGAACGCCTCGAAAAGCGGATGCCCGGTGCGCGGATTGGACGTGAATTCGGGGTGGAACTGAACGCCGAAGAAGAACGGATGATCGGGCAGCTCCATCATCTCGGGAAGGTTTTCGCTCGGAGTGCGGGCGGAAACCACCATGCCCTTCGCCTCGAACTGCGGCACGTAGGCGTTGTTCACCTCATAGCGATGGCGATGGCGCTCGGCAACAACCGGTCCGTAGATCCTGTAGGCAAGCGTGCCTTCCTTGACGGGCACTTCCTGCTTGCCCAGACGCAGCGTGCCGCCCATGTCGCTCGAAGCGTCGCGGCGCTCGACGCGGCCGGAGTGATCCTGCCACTGCGTGATGAGCGCGACGACCGGATGGGGCGTATCCAGATCGAATTCCGTGGAGTTGGCTCCGCCCAGTCCGCAAACATGGCGAGCGAACTCGATCACGGCGGTCTGCATGCCAAGGCAAATGCCCAGGTACGGAACCTTGTTCACGCGGGCGTATTCGATGGCCTTGATCATGCCCTCGGTGCCGCGCTTGCCAAAGCCGCCCGGCACAAGGATCGCATCGAGATCCTTGAGGGTCTCGGTGCCGTTCTTTTCAATGTCCTCGGCCTCGACAAAGCGGGTCTTCACGCGCGTCTGCGTGCGGATGCCCGCATGGATGAGCGCCTCGTTCAGGCTCTTGTAGCTGTCGGCGTAGTCAACGTACTTGCCGACCATGCCGATCGTGACCTGGTGCTTGGGATTGCGCACGCGATCGACGATTCTCTCCCAGACCGTGAGGTCAGCGGGCTTGGCATCAATCTTGAGACGCTCGCACACGATCTCATCGAGATGCTGGGCGTGGAGCATGAGAGGCACTTCATAGATCGTCTTGGCGTCCACGACGCTGATGACGTTGTCCATCGGCACATTGCAGAAAAGCGCGATCTTGGCCCGTTCGTTTTCGGGAATCTCGCGGTCGGCGCGGCACAGGAGCACGTCCGGATACACGCCCTCCTCGCGAAGCTTCTGCACGGAGTGCTGGGTAGGCTTGGTCTTCAACTCGCCGGCAGCCGCCACCCACGGGCAAAGCGTAAGGTGAATGAAGCATGCGTTGTCGCGGCCCACGCGGAAGCTGAGCTGCCGGACGGCCTCGACAAAGGGCAGCGACTCAATGTCGCCAACCGTGCCGCCGATCTCGCACACGGCCACGTCGCACTGACCGTTGCAGGCCTGCTTGGCGCCGCGCAGAACCCATTCCTGGATCTCGTTGGTGACATGGGGAATGACCTGCACGGTCTTGCCAAGATACTCGCCGTGACGCTCTTTTTCGAGCACGCACTTGTAGATCTGGCCGGTCGTGAAGTTGTTGAACCGGTGCATCTTGGAGCTGATGAAGCGCTCGTAGTGACCGAGATCAAGGTCGGTCTCCGCACCGTCTTCAGTCACGAACACTTCGCCGTGCTGGAAGGGACTCATCGTACCCGGGTCAACATTGATGTACGGATC
>DNLN01000196.1:0-3406 GCA_003488465.1 Sutterella sp.
GGCCTCTCCGATAACCTCCACCTGGGTGATGGGCTTGCCCTTGGAATACTTCTGCTGGAAAACCTTTCCCTCGCGGTGGATTTCCGCCACCAGGAGGTCGCTGAGGGCGTTTACGCAGGAGACGCCCACGCCGTGCAGACCGCCGGAGATCTTGTACCCGTTGTCGTCGAACTTGCCGCCGGCATGCAGTTCCGTGAGGGCGATTTCGGCTGCGGAGCGCTTCGGCTTGTGCTTGTCATCGAACTTGACTGCCGTTGGAATGCCGCGGCCGTCATCGACGACCGTGATCGAGTTGTCCATGTGAATCGTCACGAAGATGTTGTGGGCGTAGCCGGCAAGCGCTTCATCAATGGAATTGTCAACGACCTCGTAGACGAGGTGGTGCAGACCGGAGCCGTCGGCGACGTCGCCGATGTACATGCCCGGGCGCTTGCGCACGGCATCCAGACCCTCCAGGATCTTGATGTTCTCTTCGTTGTACTCAGCCGGCGCGCTCTGCTGCTCGACAGGGGTCTCAATCGTTTCCAAATCAGCCATTTATTCGTCTCAAAACAATCAGAAAACTTCAAAAACGGGTTCTCAAAAAACACCGTACGCCAACGGGGCTTGACGAAGTCCGCGTTGGCGTTGATCTCAAACGCCTTGCCTTTTCACTGAAAAAGGCAACGGCCCGGGCTAGATCCTCATCGGCATCAGCACATACCGGAACTGCTCGCTTTCGGGCATGGTGAGCAGCGTTGCGCCCTGGCTTGAACTGAACGCAAAGCGCACATCCGTGTTCTTGAGATTACCCAGAACGTCAAGCAGGTACGTCACGTTAAAGCCGAGATCGAGCTCTTCGCCATCGTATTCGATGGCAATGTCTTCAACAGCCTCCTCCATGTCCGAGTTCGTGGACTGGATGTGGAGCGCGCCCGGGGTGATGATCCAGCGCAGGCCCTTGAACTTCTCGTTGGCAAGAATGGCCGCACGCTTCAAGGCGCCGATCAGAGTCTCACGGTTGACAAGGAAGATCTTGTCGTTGCCCGTCGGGATGACGCGGTTGTAGTCGGGGTATTTGCCGTCGATCACCTTGGTGATGAACTCGATGCCGCTGAAGGAGAACTTCGCCTGGCTCTCGCCAAGGCAAATCTGCACGGGCTCTTCGCTGTCGGGAAGAAGCTTCAGAAGCTGCAGAACCGTCTTTCGCGGAATGATCGCCTCGACCGGTTCGGCAAAGGCGGTTTCGCTTTGCGCATCGCAGCAGGCAAGACGGTGTCCGTCGGTCGCGACGGCGCGAACGAAACCCTCGCCCACCACGAAGAGCAGTCCGTTCAGGTAGTAGCGAATGTCCTGCTGAGCCATAGCAAAGTGCACCATCTGCAACAGATGCCGCAGAGTTTTTGCGGGCAGGACAACCTCGGTCGGCATCTCGCTCGTGGGGATGCTCGGATACTCCTCGGCAGTCATCTGGTTAAGGCGGTACTTGCCGCAGGTCGTGCGCAACTCCACGCTCTTTTCGCTCTTGTCGAGCGAGACTTCGGAGGTGGCGCCGGGAATGGCGTTCAAAAGCGTGATGAGCTTGGTTGCCGGAAGCGTTGTCTTGACGGATTCCTCGCCGATGCCGATCTCGGCTTTCGTGCGGATCTGGATTTCCAGATCGGTCGTGGTGAAGGTGACGCTCTGACCGGTTTTTTCAACCAGAATATGCGAGAGAATCGCCAGAGTCTGACGGCCCTCGACTATGCCACCCACAACTTGCAGGGGCTTTAGGAGAGCCTCGCGTGTGCACTTGATGAACTGCATCGACAATATCCCTTAACTCAATAGAAAAATCTAGTGCCACGCTTTCTGTGGCTAACCCGTAAATTCTACCAAATCTAAGGCCCGGAAATCCGTTCGGAAGTCCGGGCCAAAGGGGTGGAAAACGCAGGGTTTCCGGTTAATTTTTGATCCGTTGCGTGAGCACGTTCAGGTCATGCCGAAGGGCTTCGTCGCGGGTCCTTTCGGCGGTGATTTTCTTATGGGCGTGGATCACGGTTGCATGGTCCCTCCCGCCGAAGGATTTTCCGATTTCCGGCAGGCTCTTTTGCGTGAGCTCCTTGCACAGATACATGGCGATCTGCCGCGCCCTGGCAATGGGGGCGATGCGCGATTTGGAGTACATGTCCGCCGTCTTGAGGTTGTAGTACTCGGCCACGCGCTGCTGAATGCTCTCGAGAGTGACAGGAACCGCGCTCTGGCGGAACACATCGCGCAGTGCGAGCTTTACGCTGCCAAGCGTCACCGGCACGTTGCTAAAGTGCGTGAAGGCATAGATCTGCTGCACGGCACCTTCAAGTTCTCGCACGTTGCTCTTCAGGTGCTCGGCAATGACTTCTGCGACCTCGGTCGGAAGATCAAGACCGATGCTCCCGGCCTTCTGCAGGAGAATCTGAACGCGCATCTCAAGTTCAGGCGGCTCGACTTCAACGGTAAGGCCCTGCGTCATGCGGGAAAGAAGACGCTCCTGGAAGTCTTTCAGACTCTTCGGGTATGTGTCGCTCGTAAGGACGATCTGCTTGCCGCGGGGAACCATGTTCTCGAACACGAGGAAAAAGTTCGTCTGCGTGCCCTCGCGCTTGCCGAAGCTCTGGATGTCATCGATGAGAAAAAGGTCGAGATCCTGATACTTGGCTTCAAACTGGCGCATCAGTTCGGGGTGATCGGCCTTCTGGCGTACGGCCTCCATGAATTCCTGCATGTACTGCTGCGCCGAGACGCAGCGCACCCGGGCGTTCGGATGCTGCTTTCTGAATGCGTGACCGATGGCGTGCATCAGGTGCGTCTTGCCCAGACCGACTCCGCCGTAGATGAAAAGCGGGTTGTAGATGGCCTTGGGGCTCGTTGCGACCTGCAGGGCGGCGGCATATGCGAATTGGTTCGCCTTGCCTTCGACAAAGTTTTCGAACGTGAGTTTCGGAAGCAGCCCCGTGCGCAATACGTCGGCCTCGGGGTCCTCTTCAGCCAGCTGCGGAGCCGGGGCCGCTTGAGTAGAAATCTTCTGCGGCTTGTAGGAAACAGCAACAGGGCGTCCGGCAACACTGCTGACAATGCGCACGATCAGTTCGCCGTGGTTCTTCTGTACCTCGCGCAGCTTAGGGCCGGCTGCGCCCGTCAGCGTGAGCCGACCGTCGGAGAGTTCGGATTCGTCCTCAACCGAGAGCTCGGAGAGCCAGGCGGAGAAGGCGGCGGGATTCTCGGCGGCAAGAAGTTCCCGGCATCTGTTCCAAAATTCAGACATAAAAAACTGTTTTTAAAGGGAAAACACCCCCGACAAGCTCAGTCCGATCATTCTGTCGGACGCTTGATTTCATCTGCATTCTGTGGGAGGCGCATATCGAAAAAGACAGGCCATTCTAACATCACGAAAGAGACGGCAATGGGC
>DNLN01000196.1:3513-10044 GCA_003488465.1 Sutterella sp.
ACGACCCTTAGTGGTGCGGTTTGAGCGGAACCCAAAATGAGGTGGAAAGCGCGGAAAGCAAAAAAAATTTGTGCTAAAAAGTTGACAGGGGACCAAGAAATAGGGTTTAATATCAGGCTTTTCGCGGAATCAGTTAACCCCTGGCAGTGTCCAGGGCTGCTTTCGCCAGCTTTACGGATTGTCCGGAAAGAACTTTTAAGGATCTGCGGATCAACTTTTCCGAACAGCCATTTAACCGAGCCGACGGTTTCGTCCGGCGGCCGATGTTTTGTTGCTCTAGGCAAGCCGCCGGCCAAGTGGGCAAGCGGTGAGCGAAAGAGTGTTTTGCTAAGGAATTCATCATGGCTACCAAGCGTACCTATCAGCCTTCCAAGACCAAGCGTGCCCGCACGCACGGTTTCCTTGTTCGCTCCCGCACCAAGGGCGGCCGGCACGTTCTCGCCCGCCGCCGCGCCAAGGGACGTCATCAGCTCGCTCTGTAATCCCAGAGCAGCCCGCCCTGTCGGTTTTTCAGGCTGTCTCGTGACAGAGTGCCAGGAACGGCATAGGCTGCCCCGGTCGTGCCGAATCATCAGTTCGGACGATTTCGGGCGGCTGTTGCATTCTTCGGGCCCGGGAAGCTTTCACATCGGACGTGATCACGTTTCACTGTGCGCACTGGCGTGCAATGAGGTGGGTCGCGTCCGCTTTGGCTTTACAGTGGGCAAGCACAATGTGCCGAGATCCGTTGACCGGGCGCTCGTGAAGCGTGTCCTGCGAGACTGTGCAAGGCACAAGTTGCCTGCGATCGCAAGGCTTCTTGGCGAGTGCGGAATCGGGATGGATGTGTCGCTTCGTCTTCGCACCCCCTACCGCAGTATCAGTCCGGAGGGCGGGACGCAGCAGATCAAGGCGAGAATCCGGCGCAGTGCGCAGGCCTGTCTTGATGCGTTGATGAAAAAGATTTCGGTGTGTCTGGAAAAATCGGACGGTTTTTCAGTAAATTCCTGATTGCCCTCATCCGGGGCTATCAGCTAACGCTTTCAGGCTGGGTCGGCTGGCAGTGCAGGTTTGTGCCGAGCTGCTCGAACTATGCGATGGAGGCGATTGAAAGGCACGGACCCCTGAAAGGTCTGTGGATGACAGTCGCAAGACTGGCCAGATGCCACCCTCTGGGAGGGCGCGGATTCGACCCCGTTCCGGAGAAATTTCGCTGGCGCTGCTGGTGCCACGATCCGGGGTTCCTCAAGAGCCTCGAGAAAAAATCGAACGACAATAGATAACCTTTCATGGATTTGTCATGGGAAGCGATTTTCAGCGGACTTTGCTGTGGGTTGTTCTCGCAGCCACCTGCTTCATGTTGTGGGACAACTGGCAGGTGTACAACGGAAAGCCTTCATTCTTCCAGACTGCAGCCGTCGAGCAGACCGCGCAGCAGACGCCTGCTCAAAACGAGCCGGCCCAGGTCAGCGAAGTCACCGGCAGCGGTGCGGCCGCTGTAGCCAAGGGCATGATCCAGGCTAACCGCCCGGTTGCTCTGCAGAACGACCTGCTCAAGCTCAACATCGACGAACAGGGTGCTGTCGTGACCCGTGCCGAGTTGATCCAGGAGCGTCAGGAAGCAGATTGGACCGAAGTGGGGCTTGCCGGCATGATTCTCGGCAAGCAGCCCAAGGAATTGAAGAACATTGTTCTCTTCAACGTCACTCCCAAGCATGTCTACGTTGCTCAGAGCGGCCTCATTGGCGGAAACTTCCCCAACCACAAGACGCTGTTCAAGTACCTTGGCACCACTCAGACCAGGAAGAAGGATGCCGAGCTCGGCCATGAGGTGACCGTGCATACGGCCACGTTCGAGGCAACCGAGGGTATGGTGACGGTGCGCAAGAGTTATGAGCTTGCCGACGGTCACTACGGTATGACCGTGCGTCACGAGGTCACGAACGGCGGCAATATGGAGATCAACCCCTCCGTGTACTATCAGCTCACGCGTGATGGCGGCAAGCCCGAGGGCGAGAGCTCGTTCTACTACACCTACACGGGCCCTGCCATCTACACCGACGAAGACAAGTTCAAGAAGATCAAGTTCGATGATATCGGCGACACGCCCAATCATCAGGTGAAGGCCGACAACGGTTGGATTGCCCTTATCCAGCACTACTTCGTGTCCGCTTGGGCTGACGTGCGCGATCAGAAGGAAAAGAAGCAGCATGAGTTCTACACGAACAAGCTTGCCGAAGACCTCTACGCCGTGGGCTCGATCGTACGCATGGAGAAGATTCAGCCGCAGCAGAAGGCCTCTTCCGAAGCCGTTCTGTACGTGGGTCCGCAGAACCAGCAGCGTCTTGCGTACATCGCGGAAGGGCTGGATCTCGTGGTTGACTACGGATGGCTCACGATGCTTGCCAAGCCCATCTATTCTCTCTTGAACTTCCTCTACGGAATCTGCGGCAACTGGGGATGGGCGATCGTGCTGCTCACCTGCATCGTGAAAGCTATCCTCTATCCGGTGTCTGCCGCCGGCTACAAGTCAATGGCCCGCATGAAGGAAGTGACGCCGCGCATGAAGGCGCTCCAGGAACAGTACGGCAACGACAAGCAGCGTTATCAGCAGGCGCTGATGGATCTGTACAAGAAAGAGAAGATCAATCCGGTCGGCGGATGCC
The DNA here is from genome assembly GCA_003488465.1 of Sutterella sp. Classification (GTDB taxonomy): domain Bacteria; phylum Pseudomonadota; class Gammaproteobacteria; order Burkholderiales; family Burkholderiaceae_F; genus Duodenibacillus. The sequence continues at coordinate 6,159 of DNLN01000196.1, forward strand.
TGCCGATCGCATTGCAGATCCCCGTGTTCCTCGCGTTGTACTGGGTGCTTCTTGCCTCTGTTGAACTGCGCGGCTCTGAATGGATTCTCTGGGTTCAGGATCTAGCGACTCCCGATCCCTGGTTCATCCTGCCCGCAGTGATGATGGCCACGATGTTCCTGCAGATCAAGCTCAATCCGACGCCGACCGATCCGATGCAGCAGCGCATGATGGTCATCATGCCGCTCGTGTTCGGCGTGATGTTCTTCTTCTTCGCTTCGGGTCTCGTGCTCTACTGGCTCACGAACAACGTGCTCTCCATACTGCAGCAGTGGTACGTGAACAAGCAGATTGCCAAGGAGCGCGCCGCGCGCCTGCAGGCAGCGAACTCGGGCAAGGTGTCCAAGTCTGCGCAGCCGAAGGCTGAGTAAAGAACGCTCGAAACAGAACGAAACTCAAGGGGCGGTGTCCGGAAAGATGCCGTCCCTTTTTCATTGGGAATTAGTTTTTCTGACCGCGGCGAACGGCAAGAGCCAAAACAATTGGCCAAAGCCAGATGCTCACAAAACACAGGATGAGAAAGCCGATGGAGGCCCTTCGCTCTGATGCGCCGCGCGTGGCGTAGAGAATGCTTGCAGAGCCGGCAACAAGCCAGAGCAGCTGTCCCGCGTAAACAAGCACACGCTGATTGTAGGTGTCGCCGAAGATGCTTCCGATATAAGCAGTGAGCGGCACGGAAACGGCAAAGCAGAGCGCGATGCCGAGCAGCACGCAAAGCCGCATCGAGGTTCGATTTTGCGGTTGAAGTGGCATGGCCGCAGCCCTCCTTTTGCAAAAGAAGAAAATATTGGGCATCTACAATACTGGGACACGCAAATCCTACACAAGAGAGACGAGATGACCAAGAAGAATGATCCGATTGTTGCGCAGGCCAGCTCCTCGGGCAAAGGCGGCATCGGCGTTGTCCGCATTTCGGGGGAATCCCGAGACATTGACGCAATCGAGAGCGCGATTCATGCTGGTGACCTGGTCGCGGCGAGGCGCGCCACGTTGAAGCGCCTCACGGATCAATCGGGAAACCTCATTGACCGGGTCATCCTCATTCGCTTCCAGGCTCCGGCCTCCTACACGGGCGAAGATGTGCTGGAAATCCAGGCGCATGGCGGGCCTGCCGTCCAGCGGATGATCATTGATCGGTGCCTAGAGGTCGGCGGGCGCGTGGGACTTCGCATGGCCAGGCCCGGTGAATTTACCGAACGGGCTTTTCTTAACGGAAAGATCGACCTTGCCCAGGCCGAAGCGATTGCCGATCTCATCGAAGCGACGAGCGAACAGGCGGCAAGGGCCGCGGCTAGGTCCATGCAGGGAGACTTTTCAAACCGTGTTAAGGCCTTAAATTCATCGGCTGTAGAACTTAGAGCTCAAGTTGAGGCGACGCTTGATTTTCCGGAGGAGGAAATTGAGTTCATTGAGAACGCAAGAGTGCTTGACGGGATCAAGGCGCTTCTAAACGCGCTCGATCAAGTGATTGAGGCGGCAACTCGGGGAAAGGTTTTGCGCGATGGACTTTCCGTCGTACTGTCCGGCGCTCCGAATGTGGGCAAAAGTTCTCTCATGAATGCACTTGCCGGGGACAATGTCGCAATCGTGACGGATATTGCCGGCACGACGCGCGACCGCATTGAGTATGAAATCAATCTTGACGGACTGCCCGTCACTCTGATCGACACTGCTGGGCTGAGAAAAACAGAGGATCCGATCGAGAAAATCGGCATAGAGCGAACGCTGGAAGCGATTGAGCGCGCCGACGTTGTGGTGCGCATGACAGAAGCAGGGAGCGGCGAAGCGATGGAAGATCTTGCCTACCGCATGGCGAAGACGAGATTCCGCGATGGCGTCGTGATCCTCGATGTGATCAACAAGGCAGACATCCGGAAGCCTACGGCCATTCCTGAAGGCGCATTCGTGATTTCAGCAAAAACGCATGAAGGCATCGATGCGCTTTGCGAGCGGTTAAAGAGCATTGCCGGCGTGGCTGAAGGCGCCGAAGGCGAGTTCATGGCAAGAAGCAGGCACCTCTCATGCCTGGCGCGCGCCAGGGAGCACGCTGCAAGGGCTCTGGAAGGGCTCTCAGCGATGCCGCTAGAAGTTGTTGCCGAGGAACTGCGCCTTACAGGGGGCGCGCTTGGCGAAATTGTTGGTGAGACTCTGCCGGACGACCTTCTTGGAATCATCTTCTCAAAGTTCTGTATTGGAAAATAACCATTTGATTTAATTAAAGAAAAACACAGATCCTCACTCAATGTTCCACGTGAAACAATCAGTAACGGAAAAGTTTGTCTGCGCGCAATATCTCGGCAGAAAACCGCACGCCGTGATGAAGCGCGTGCTGTAAAGTTGCGCTTCAAGAAGTGCGGGCTGAAGTTTTGCCTGCAGCGAACCTTTTAGGATTGTTTCACGTGGAACATTTTTCGAGACAGTGTCCGGAAGTATTTGATGTCATAGTGATCGGATGCGGGCACGCAGGTGCCGAAGCAAGTCTTGCGGCAGCCCGGATGGGCGCAAAGACGCTTCTCATGACGCACAATGCGGAGACGATCGGACAGCTTTCCTGCAATCCGTCTGTCGGTGGCATCGGCAAGGGCCACCTGGTAAAAGAGCTGGATGCCATGGGCGGAGCAATGGCCGCCGTGACAGATGCTGCGGGCATCCAATTCAGGATTCTCAATAGCTCCAAGGGACCGGCTGTACGCTCAACCAGAGCCCAGATCGACAGACAGCTCTATCGCACGAGCATGCGAAGAAGAATCGAGGCTCAGGAGAACCTCTGGCTCTTCCAGCAGGCAGCAACGGATCTCATCGTAGAGAATGGCAGCGCCGCAGGCGTCATCACGCAGATTGGCGTCTCCTTCAAGGCAAGGGCGGTGGTGCTTTGCGCGGGAACGTTTTTGAACGGACTCGTGCATGTCGGCCTGGAGCATTACAGCGCTGGCCGTGTCGGCGATCCCCCTTCAATCCGGCTGGCAGATCGCCTCAAGGATCTTGGAATGCCGCAGGGACGCCTCAAGACCGGGACGCCTGCACGCATTGACGGTTCGACAATCGACTTTTCCAAGTGCGTGAGACAGGATGGAGATCTTGATCCTGTTCCGCATTTTTCAGTCATGGAGCCCGGGATCGAACATCCGCGTCAGATGCCGTGCTGGATTACGCACACGAATCAGCGGATGCATGACATCATCATGGCGAACCTTGACCGTTCGCCCATGTACTCGGGCATCATCGAAGGCATCGGCCCCAGGTACTGTCCCTCCATTGAAGACAAGGTTCAGAGGTTCAAGGGCAAGGACAGCCATCAGGTGTTTCTCGAACCAGAAGGACTGATGACGAACGAGTACTACCCGAATGGAATCTCGACCTCGCTGCCTTACGATGTCCAGCTCGACATGATCCACTGCATTCCGGGACTCGAGATGGCGCATCTTCTGCGCCCTGGATATGCCATTGAATACGATTACTACGATCCAAGGAATCTGAAGCTCACGCTTGAAACGAAGAGCTTGAGCGGTCTGTTCTTTGCCGGCCAGATCAACGGAACGACAGGATACGAGGAGGCAGCCGCTCAAGGGCTTCTTGCCGGCATCAATGCGGCATGCTTTGCTCTTGACAAGGAGCAGTGGATTCCACGCCGGGACGAAGCCTATCTTGGCGTGATGGTGGACGATCTGACGACAAAGGGCGTCACCGAGCCGTATCGAATGTTTACGAGTCGCGCCGAGTATCGTCTGAGCCTTCGCGAAGACAATGCCGATGAGCGACTGTGCGAAACGGCGCATCGCCTTGGAGTCCTCCAGGAAGAGAAATGGGCACTGTTCTGCAGGAAGCGCGACCGGCTTGACGCCGAGCT
>DNLN01000209.1 GCA_003488465.1 Sutterella sp.
TCAAGCACCAGTGCACGATGGAAGGAATGATCTGCAACTACACTCTGCCGCTTGAGGAGCGGCTTCGCAAGTTCTTTTATGCGCTGATCACGGCGCACTACAGCCCAAAGCCTGCCGGGTGGAATCCCTGTCCGGTGGTGCTTACCGTGACTGAAATTGCCCGAATCGTGGCCTGCAACCGGTCCTGGGTGAGCCGCACGCTGTCCGGGTGGGTTGCATCCGGCCTGGTCAAGAAAGACGGGAGAATGCTGCTGCTCAGTTCTCGACTCTTCCCAACGAGTTGCCGAAAAGAAGATTTTGTCAGCTCTTGACAGAGCCGCATAAAGCAGTAAAATTCACACCTCTTCGGCGCATTAGCTCAGTCGGTTAGAGCAGAGGAATCATAATCCTTGTGTCCGCGGTTCGAGTCCGTGATGCGCCACCAGATTCAGCGTCCCGAAAGGGATGCGGAAAAGCCGCCAGGAAGACATCTCGTCAGCCTTGAGCGGCTTTTTTCTTTCCTGTGTTTCCCGGTCTGTGCCTTGACGCAAAACTTTTTGTTTCTTTTGCGATAAGGCGAGCAAGGCCTGATGGCTCAGGGTAAACTAACAAATTTGTGAGCCCGGCAGTCAGCCGCAGTGGCTCAGAACCGTTTTTTTTCGTGTTAATCGGCCGGGCGAAAGGGCCTGGCGCTTGCTGATTCGGAGTACGTATGCGTACTGTTTATTGTGGCTTGGTTGATGAAAAGTTCATCGGCAAGACTGTTACGCTGTGCGGTTGGGCGCATCGCCGCCGCGACCATGGCGGCGTGATCTTTATTGACCTGCGCGATCGCGAGGGTCTGGTTCAGGTCGTGTGCGATCCTGACCGTCCCGATGTGTTTGCCACTGCGGACAAGATCCGCAACGAGTACTGCCTGAAGGTTGTCGGCCTTGTGCGTGCCCGTCCGGAAGGAACCAAGAACGAGAATTTGATCTCCGGCGGCGTCGAAGTGCTCTGCCAGGAGCTTGAGATCCTCAATCCGTCGCTCACGCCTCCGTTCCAGCTCGACGACGACACGGTGAGCGAGTCTGCGCGTCTTACCTACCGAGTGCTCGATCTGCGTCGTCCTCAGATGCAGAAGAACCTGAAGCTGCGCTTCAAGGTGACGCAGGCCGTCCGCCACTTCCTCGACGACCACGGCTTCATCGACATCGAGACCCCGGTGCTCACCAAGGCGACCCCCGAAGGCGCCCGCGACTACCTGGTTCCGTCCCGTGTCCAGGACGGCTGCTTCTTTGCTCTGCCGCAGTCGCCGCAGCTGTTCAAGCAGCTGCTGATGGTCGCCGGCTTCGACCGCTACTACCAGATCGTCAAGTGCTTCCGCGACGAGGACCTTCGCGCCGATCGCCAGCCCGAGTTCACCCAGATCGATCTGGAGACCTCGTTCCTTGGCGAGCAGGAGATCCGCGATCTGTTTGAAGAGCTGATCGTCACCGTCTTCAAGCAGGTTCTCAATGTCGACCTCGTCGCTCCGGGCGCCCGCTATCCGGTCATGACCTGGGACGAGGCGATGGCTCGCTTCGGCTCGGACAAGCCTGATCTTCGCGTCAAGCTTGAGCTCAAGGAAATCACCGACATCGTCGCCAACAGCAACTTCAAGGTCTTCAGTTCCGTGAAGAGCCTGCACAACGGCAAGGTTGTGGCTCTCCGCGTTCCGGGTGCCGCCGCAATGCCGCGCTCTGAGATCGACAGCTACACCGAGTTCGTCAAGATCTACGGCGCCAAGGGCCTTGCCTATATCAAGGTCAACGACCTCAGCAAGGGCCGCGAAGGCCTGCAGGGTCCGGTTGTGAAGAACCTCTCCGACGAGGAGTTCACCAAGATCCTCGAGACGACCGGCGCTCAGACGGGCGACGTGATCTTCTTCGGTTCCGACAAGGCCAAGATCGTCTGGGACAGCCTGGGTGCCCTTCGCCTGAAGATCGGCCACAGCGAGTTCGGCAAGAAGCACGGTCTGTTCGAGGAAGGCTGGAAGCCGCTCTGGGTTGTGGACTTCCCGATGTTCGAGTTCTCCGAGGAGGAGAACCGCTGGATGGCCATGCACCATCCGTTCACCAGCCCGCGTGACTGCGACGTGGACAAGCTGATCAGCGATCCCGAGCACTGCTACGCCAAGGCCTATGACATGGTGCTCAATGGCTGGGAAATCGGCGGCGGCTCCATCCGTATCCACCGCGCCGAAGTTCAGAGCAAGGTGTTCGAGGCTCTGCAGATCGGTCCGGAAGAGGCCAAGAGAAAGTTCGGCTTCCTGCTCGACGCTCTGCAGTACGGTGCGCCTCCCCACGGCGGTCTCGCATTCGGTCTTGACCGAATCGTGACGATGATGGCCGGCGCTCCGTCCATCCGTGACGTGATTGCGTTCCCGAAGACCCAGCGCGCCCAGTGCCTGCTCACCGGTGCTCCGACTCCGGTTGACGAGAAGCAGCTGCGCGAACTGCACATTCGTCTGCGCAACGAGCCGAAGAACTAATCAGTTCCGGTAAGGAACTCGTCTTCGACGAAATGGCCGCGGTTTGGGAGTCTCTCGCCGCGGCCACATTTTTGCCAAGAACCAGTCATATGTCAGATCCCTGCAATCTGTGTCCCAGATCATGCGGCGCCGATCGTGAGACAGCCGCCGGTCGCAAGATCAGCATCTGCAAGGCCCCGGCGCGGGTGAAGATCGCGCTCGTGAGCCTGCACCCGTGGGAGGAGCCCTGCATCAGCGGCAAGTGCGGCGCGGGGACTGTCTTCTTTTCGCACTGCAATCTGCGCTGCTGCTTTTGTCAGAACTACGAGATCAGCGCCGAGGGCGGCGGAATCGAGGTGCCGGATGCGCGGCTTGCCGACATCTTCATCGAACAGCAGGAGCGGGGCGCCGAGTGTCTGGAGCTCGTGACGCCCGGGCACTACACCGATCAGATCATCCGGTCGCTCAGGGCGGCCAAGGACAGGGGACTTTCGATCCCCGTCGTCTACAACTCGAACGGATACGAGCTGCCGGCAACGCTCAGGCGATTTGAGGGGCTTGTCGACGTGTTCGTGCCGGATCTGAAGTATTTCGACTCACGATACGGGGAAAAGTATTCTGGTGTTCCGAAATATTTTGAGTATGCAAGCGAGGCGATCCGCGAGATGCACCGGATGGTCGGGCCGGCGCAGTTTGATGCAGCCGGCATCATGACCCGGGGCATGATCGTGCGGCACCTTGTGCTCCCGGGGCTGTGGCGGGACAGCATCGAGTGCGTCAAATGGCTTTACGAAGAGTTCGGAGACGCGGTCTACATATCGCTCATGAACCAGTACATGCCGCTTTACAAGGCGGCAAGGCACCCGGAGATCAACCGCAGGCTGACTACGCTCGAGTACCAGAAGGTGGTTCGATTTGCCCGATCGCTCGGGATCACGAACGCCTTCATCCAGGTCGGCGCGACCGCTCAAAGCAAGTTCATCCCGGACTTCAATGGCGACCGGGTGATGCCTAGCCAGAGCCCAGAACATTGAGCGGTACAGGTCTGACCGCACTTTTTGCCCTGACGTATACTTAACTGTCGGTCCATCATAGTTTTCCAAGCGAAACATGGCGCTTACAACAACCAAGCAGCGAAGGGTTCTGGGAGAGCGGCTCAGGGATGAGCGCGAGCGGCTCGGGTACACGGAACTTCAGATCGCCCAATTGCTCGGCATTCCGCTCGAGCAGTATCAGGCTGAGGAGCGCGGAGAGGTTGATCCGGGGCTTTTCTCAATGCCAAGACTGGATGCCTGCGGCTTTGACGTGCTGTTCATCGTGACCGGTACGCGCAACAAGCCCGTGCAGGAGGAAAGTGAGTTGCTGCAGAGGTTCCGCGAACTTTCCGCAAAGGGCAGAGCCTCGATTTTCATGACGCTTGATGCGCTTGAGCGCCTCGCTCCCAATCTGCGGCAGAGGATTCGCCAGAAGATTGATGACACGTTCAAGGACTATTGAGAGGGTCGCCGCTTAGAGGTTTTAGGCTAGAGAGATGCTTCGGATTATTCGCGCCATACTCATTGTTCTCACGGCTGTGACGGTCGCCATTTCGGCCGGCGTGTGCACGGTCGCCTGGCGGCTCAGCAACGGAGCGGCCGAAGAGGCGATTGCACGGATCAGCAAGGAGTCGCTCGGCGTGCGGGCGGAGATCGATGGCGCGGTGAACGTGAAGAAATTCCCTCAGGTGATCGCGCAGATCCCGACGGTGCGCTTTGTTGATGAGGCGACGGGCCGGCAGGTGGGCTCGATTGAGTCCGCCAGGCTCCATCTCTCGCTTTGGGCCCTGCCCCTTGGCGCCATCCAGATTTCCGAAGGCGTCGTGACGGGCGCAAAGGGCGAGGTGAGGCTCCCGGAAGTCTCCCTGAAGGCGCTTTTTGACAATTCGCTTCGGGCGGTGAACTTTCCCAAGGACGTGCGCCTTGGGAACATCCGCTTTGAGCAGGGCGACGTGACGGTTCGGGTGAAGGACGAGGCTTACAGGCTTCACAATCTGTCCGTCGGTTTTGACAGTCTTTCTCCCGAAATGACGAGTACGGTTGCCTGGAGCGCGGATGTTGAAAAACTAGCCGGTGCAGGGCAGGCGGCGCCTGCCCCAGAGGTTTCTAGCGAATCGGACGGGAGCGCGCAGGCGACTCAGCCGGGCATTCGCTGGCCCGACTGGTTCCATGCCTACGATGGCTTCAAGAAGGGGGTCTTCAACGGCGCGGGCAAGGTGTCGCTTTCGGTGGAATCAAACTTTGTCGCGTTTGAGAACGCTCAAGCCTCTTTGCAGGCTGAGACTGCTGAAGGCAAGGTGCTCACGGCCGCTAGAGCCCTTCGGTTCGGTGTGCATGACGGCGTGATTGCAGCCAAGCAGGCCGCCGTGACGATCGCCCGCCCGGAGCGCAGTCCCTCAGACATTCGATTTGACATCGAGGATCTGCGCTACGAAAACGGTCAGCTGATGAGCCCCGGCACCCGTGTGCAGCTCACGGACAAGACGGGCAGTCGCACCTCGGTGGT
>DNLN01000037.1 GCA_003488465.1 Sutterella sp.
GCAGAAACGGCGCATTGGCTTTTCGGAATGCGTCGCCTCACGGATCGCAGTGACAGCGGCCGCGAGAAAGGCGAACGCCGCAGCGATGGTTCCGCCAGCCGCAGAGCTCTTCGGGATTTCGCTTGTCCTCGTCAGACGGCAATCATCGTCTGGGGCGGTGGCTCAACGGGCGTTTCGCCCCGCTCCCTCACGGCCCGCTTCCAAGTGCTGCACTGCGCTAGGAATCTGTCCAGCGTGCCGGTGAAGTCCTCCAGATCGGCAAAGCCCGAAGGCTGCCTCTGCCAGAGGACGATCGCCTCGAGCGGCTCGAAGATTCCGAATGCGGCCCCGTCCGTCGCGGCGCCAAAGGCCGATGCCGAAAGCAGTTTGCGGGCAAGCGCCTCGGTCATGTCCGAGACGCTGCCGACCGCGCACCAGAACAGCACGGCCCCGGTGCGCGGGTCGCACTGGAATTCGACTTCGTGCTCACCGTCAAAAAGAACCGAACAGGCGCCGCTCTCATCCAGACGCAACCCCGAAAGCGACGAGCGCTCTCCGAGCTCTTCGATGATCTGGGAAAATTCCACGTCGCCCCTCCTAGTCCATGAAGTAGTACTTGCTCATGAGCGGGAACATCTGCGGGTTGTTCCGGATCTCATTTTCAAACCGTGCGAAATATTCATCGTTCGGAACTTCCCAGTCGGCGATGAACTGCGCTCCGATCTGCCCCTGAAGCTCCTTCAGCTGATCGGATGCCAACTCTTGGATCACCATGGGCTTGTCCTCGTCCCCGGCATCTTCCGCGAGCTTGTTCATGAGCTGGCGGTTCGCGCAGAGCGGATTGGTGAGCCGCTGCAGCAGATCAGCCTCCCTGATGAGTTCCTGCCGGATCTGCTCGGCCTGCGCCGTGCCGGCGTTCTTGAGGAAATTGAAATACTGGGGCTTGAAGTCCTGCGTGCGGCCGATGTCGAGCGAGTCGGCTGCATTGAGCAGCATCCCCTCGACGGTCGGGCTCTGGTGGTCGACGATGCACTTTTCGACCTCCTTGGAGTATTCCTCGCCCATGGTGTTCTCGCCATAGTCCTGCTTGATGAGGTTCACCGTGATGTTGGCGCTTCTGCCCTCCCATCTGTCCTTGTTGCCTCCCTGGCGGCCGCTGTCGTGGCCTGCGATTCCGAGCAGAACCGCATTCTTGTCGACCTTCACGCCCATGGAAACGAGAATGTTGCTCATCGTATTGGCGAAGATGAAAGCCCGGGCGATGTGGCCGCGGCCATGGACCGAGGTGCCGCGCTCGAACGTCTTCTCGTGATTGAGGTACAGGTCCATGTGATTGATCATGAACTGCTTGCGCTGGGCAAGGTTCTGCGGCAGCGCCGCGTTGTTGCTGGCCTCGGGAAACGGGGCGACGGCCGGAGCCTTTTCGTTCAGCGCCTGCGCAAGCTGCGGGCTGAGCTTTTCGATCAGGGTGCGGGTTTCGGCCTGGATGAGGTTCGCTTCGCCGGCAAACGGAGCGGACGGCGCGTACGGCCGCTCGGCCGTCTCGAGCCGTTCGCGGGCAGGCCCCTGCTCGTTCTCGGGCAGGCTGTTGATCGCCTCGTTCTTTGCCGCGACATCCATCTCGCGCGCCTTCTCGCAGAGCGCCTGGCCGAGCGACTCGACCGTATCGATGAAGAACTGCACGCCCGTGCCGTGCTGAGGATCGGCTGCGAACTGCTCGGAGGTCTTGAGCATCGAGAGGAGGTTGCGCATCTGCGGGCTGTCGATCTGATCGCGCAGCGCCTTCACCGTCTCAAGACTCGGAGGCGGCTCCGTGCCCATGAACTTTGCAAGCGCGAGGTTCGCGGCCGTCTGCGCAGTTCCTTTGATCTCGTTGAACGACTCGCCGAGCAGACCGGCCGTCTCGTGGATGTAGGTCGTGATCATCTGCAGAGTGTCGACGATCTGCTCATGGGACGAGGCGGGCTGAGCGCCTGTCAGCTCGTTCAGAAGGCTGACCTGAAGTCCGGCCGACTGATCGATTGAACCGAAGCGCTCGGGCGACATCCCTGAGCCGTCCGAGAGGATCAGGGCGCGGGCGGCCTGCTTCTCGGGGCCCTCCTGCGGGTGCAGCTCGTCGAGCTTTTCAAGAAGCGGCATCTTTTCGGCGATCTGAGCGCGGATCGTCTCGCGCAGGGCCGTCTGCACGAGCTGCTCGAGCTGCCCCTCGGGGTGCATCGTGGTTTTCAGGGCCTCGTTGACGTTCATGCGCAGCTGCGCGATGAGTTGCTGCTCGGCCTTTCCGGAAAGTTGGAACGTACGGCCGCCCGTGAGTTCGGGGTTGGCGGCGGTGAATTCGCGGAAGGTCTGTCCGATTTTTGCAATCTCGGCGTTCACAAGGGTTTTGGTCTGCTTGTTGACCGCTTCGGTTTTTGCCCTTGCCACCTGCTCGATTGCCTGAATCACCGCTTCATTGGCAAGGGTCGCGGCTTCGGGCGTTGCCGTTGGGTGCGCAATCTGACTCTCAAGATTTTCCCTGGCGCGCTGCACGATCAGTTCCTTGTCCGCATCGGTGAACTCAAGGTTCTCCACGGGAGGAATCGTCCGGGAGAATACGTGCAGGCGGATCCTCTCATCGAGGGTCTCAAGCTTTTCGGCCAGAGCCTGTTCGGCCGCCTCCCTGTCGATGTGCTGAGCGCTGTGCTCCTCGACGTTCTGTCTGATGGTCGAGCTCTGTTCGTCAATCGTGTCGTCCAAGTTGGTGATGATGACCGGTATTCCGGTCTCACGGGTGAAGGCCTGCAGTTCGGCCTTGGCGTTCTCAAGCTCCTCGGGCGTGGTGTACAGGGACTCGAGTTCGCTGATGTCGACCCGGATCTCAGCGATGTCGCGCGAGGGTACGATGGGACCGTGGATCTGGGCCTCGATGTAACGGCCGCCCGAAAGGACCGCCATGCCGTTGCCGCCCTCGCGGCTTCGCTTTGCCGCATCGGCAAGCATGTTGCCGTCCACGTCGTCGAGTCCGGTGACGAGCGACTCCATGTTCTCATACGTGGTCATGTTGCTGCGCGTCGATTCCGTGTCGACAAAGCACTTGAAGAGCAAAGTGCGCAGCTTTTCGTCCTCGGCGTCCGTGAGGTTCAGGCCCGTTGTCTTCCCTCCCGTCTTGAACGCCGTGGTGTTGCTGTTCTTGTCGAGCGCGAGCCTGTCAAGCATGAGCTCAAACTTTTTGTGCGCTTCGCTGTTCGGATCGCGCAGGATCTGGGCGGTCATCGGGCTCACGCCGCTGCCGTCGAGCAGTTTGTAGAACGTCTCCTTGGTCTGCGCATTGATCTTCAGTTTGGGAGCGAAGAACGTGTCGCTTGAAGAGAAGGTTGAGCGTTTTTTGACATTGTCCTTGAGCACGATGCAGACATTGCCGTATTCGCCGTCGGCAACGGCCCCCTTGCCGTGATGCTTGACGTTGAGCGCACCGTACACGGGACGCTCGGCCGGATCGAGCTCGTGGCCTTCAAACTCGGGGAAGACCTTCTTTTCGGCCGTGTCGCGCAGGCCGATGTACTCGTCGGACTTGCTGCTCATGCCCTGCTGCTTGAGCTGGAAGATGTTCAGAATCGCCTGGTTCGGCTTTTTCAGAATGAACGTGTCCTTGAAGAGCACGTCGACGGGCACGTTGATCGTGAGTTCGGCGTTGCGCATCACATCGGCCATCTGCGTGACGGTCACGCCGTCCACGTTGCGGTTGGCAAGGCGCTTGGCTTCGTGCGGGGCATTGTTGGCGCGCTGCGTGGCGCTTGAGGAAGACAGCTCGACAAGGGTCATGAGGTTCATGGCCGTCATGTCGGTCTCGTTCCTGCGGTTCGGATTCACCCTTGTGAACCCCGAGCCGGGGGGATTCCCGATCTCGCCATAAGTCTCGGTGATGCTCTTGGGCATCATGGCGTCGAGATTTTCGCGCTCCTGAAGGTTGTTTGTCTGCTCAATGGCGTTCTTGATCTGGCAGGCCATCGCGCGGTTGTTCACTTCCTTGACGATGAGGGCATTCAGGTCAAAGAGCGCTTCGGCGGCAAAGGCAGCATCGTCGGCCTTGCTGTTGATCTGCACCTCGCGCCCGAGTGCAGCCTGCAGCAGATCCATCTGCTTGCTCGTAAACGTCTGGTAGACGCGCGCAAGATCTTCGTTGGAGAGGTTCTCGACAGCATTGGAAAAGATCCACATCGTGCTGTCCTGGGGAACGCCTTGAAGCTGCCCCAACTTTTCCATGCGGCCAAGGTGGATCTTGGCGGCCATGATCGAGCCGAGGATTGCCTTTGCGTCAAACTTGCCCGTAGGGTTGGTGAGCGCCTTCATGGTGTCATTGGCGCTCGTCTCGAGCCCGACCTTGCCGCGGCGGATCTGCTCGGTCCTTCTGAACCCTTCTCGAGGCACGCTGTTGGCTTGGATCTTGTCGAGGGCAATCGGCTTGCCGTTGCCGATCTGCAGCTTGTGGTCGCCGTAAACGCCGACCGTGGAATCAATTCCCTGATTCTGAAGCTGTTGGCTCAGAACTTGATCTACATGTAAGGACATTTGTTCCTCGAAAAGATGACGGGATGGCTGATTGTATCATGATTTGCATAAGACGTGCCGTATTAAGACTTTGAAAACAATGATGTAGAGGTTGTTAACGGGTTCGGAATTCTTTCCTGTTTTATCTGGGTGCGAAAGGATGCGTCCCAAGCCGTTGATCGCAAAGAGAAAATCTGCTTCATCCGCTTCGTTCGCCGCGCCTTGCCTCAAAAGCGGATCCAGCGCGGGCGCCTTCCCGAATTTGCCCGGCCCGGCACGCGATGACCGAGCTGCCCTCCTTGTGCAGTCTCGGAAAATCATCGGCGCACTGGAGTCAAAGGCAAACTCCGCAATCAAATGCCTGAGCGGGAGTTTCCGAGTCAAGCCGCCAAGGCATCAGGACCTTGTCTTCGCGCCCATCCGCTTTAACGCCATTTTGCGCTCGTACATCAGCGCATCGGCCCGCACGAACGTGTCGTGCACGTTCTTGTCCTTGCCCGGGATGAAATCCGCAAGGCCGGCCGCGACCACGACCTTGCCCTCGAGCCTGACGTTGGCCTCGACCTCGGCGTTCAGGTTCTCAAGCGACTCGCATCGCCGCTCGAATCCGTGCTCGCGCATGATGACGACGAATTCGTCGCCGCCCGTGCGGAAGACCGGACAGTACTTGAAGTTGCGGCAGATCAGTTCGCTTGCCGCGCAGATGTATTCGTCGCCCGCCTTGTGGCC
>DNLN01000090.1 GCA_003488465.1 Sutterella sp.
TGCATAAATGCAGAGGTTTCCGCGCCTAATCGAATCTATGAAATACGCAACCGATGACGTCCGCATCAAGGAAATCCGCGAGCTCGCGCCGCCCGCACACCTCATTCATGAATTTCCGTGCGGAGAAGTCGCGAGCGCCACGGTGCACCGCTGCCGCTCGGCCTGCCACGCGATCCTGCACGGCGAGGACGACCGCATGATGGTGATCGTCGGCCCATGCTCGATCCATGATCCCAAGGCCGCCCGCGAGTACGCAGAGCGCCTTGCCAAGGTGCGCCACAGGCTTCTGCCCGAGCTCGAGATCATCATGCGCGTGTACTTTGAAAAGCCCCGCACGACGGTGGGCTGGAAGGGCCTCATCAACGATCCGGATCTTGACGGATCATGCCGCATCAACCACGGACTGCGGATTGCCCGCGAACTCATCCTTGACATCAACTGCATGGATCTGCCGACCGGAGTCGAGTACCTCGACATGATCACGCCGCAGTACATCGCCGATCTGGTGAGCTGGGGCGCAATCGGCGCCCGGACAACGGAATCCCAGGTGCACCGCGAGCTCGCGAGCGGCCTTTCCTGCCCGGTGGGCTTCAAGAACGGCACGAACGGCAATGTGAAGATCGCCGTCGATGCGATCGGCGCCGCCGAACACCCGCACAAATTCCTCTCGGTCACCAAGGGAGGCATCTCCGCCATTGTCACGACAAGCGGAAACAACGACTGCCACGTGATTCTGCGCGGCGGAAAGGAGCCCAATTACGATGCGGCAAGCGTAGCCGCCGCCCAAGAGCTCCTTCGCAAGGCCGGACACCGCGAGAACATCATGATCGACGCCTCGCATTCCAACTCCCGCAAGATCTGCAGCAATCAGATCAAGGTGGTCGAGAATATCTGCGAGCAGGTTGCATCCGGCAACAACGCCATCTGCGGCGTCATGATCGAATCGAACCTCGTCGAGGGCCGCCAGGACATCCAGTTCGAGCAGCCGCTCGTGTACGGGCAGTCCGTCACCGACGCCTGCATCGGGTGGGATGACACCGTCAAGGTGCTCGAAGCGCTTGCCAAGGCCGTGCGCGACAGAAGAAGCCGCAACGCGGACGCCTGATTCGACCATTCATCCGCCTGAAACGGGAAGTCCCGTTTCAGGCATTGCTGGTTGCGTCAGTCGACGCCTCTTGCCCGGTCCTCGTAGAACTTCTCGCGCCAGGCAGCAAAGTTGCCTGCATCAAGCGCATCCCGGATCTCCTGCATGAGGTTCAGGTAGTAGTGCAGGTTGTGGATGGAATTGAGCCGCGCCCCGAGAATCTCGTTCACCTTCTGCAAGTGGTGCAGATAGGCTCTCGTAAAGCCCCGGCACGCATAGCAGCTGCATGTCAGATCCACGGGTCGCAGATCGTTCTTGTACTTGGCATTGCGGATCTTTACGTCCCCGTAGCGAGTGAAGAGCCAGCCGTTCCTTGCGTTGCGGGTCGGCATCACGCAGTCGAACATGTCGATACCGCGGGCGACGCCCTCAACAAGGTCCTCGGGCGTGCCGACGCCCATGAGATACCGGGGCTTGTCGGCGGGCAGCTGCGGCACGATTCCGTCCATGATCTCGAGCATCTTGTCCTTGGGCTCTCCAACCGAGAGTCCTCCCACGGCATACCCGTGAAAGCCGATATCCGTGAGTCCCGCGAGCGACTCTTCGCGCAGCTTCATGAACATTCCGCCCTGCACGATGCCAAAGAGCGCATTGGGGTTCTCAAGCCGATCGAACTCCTCGCGGCTTCGCTTTGCCCACCGCAGCGAGAGCCGCATCGAATCGGCCGCTTCCTTTTCGGTCGCGGGGCGATCCCCGATCATGTACGGAGTGCACTCGTCAAACACCATGGAGATGTCCGAATTGAGCGTGCGCTGAATCTGCATCGAGACTTCGGGCGTAAGGAACAGCCGATCGCCATTGATGGGGCTTGCAAAACGCACACCCTCTTCGCTGATTTTGCGCAGCGCTCCGAGGCTGAACACCTGAAAGCCGCCCGAATCCGTGAGGATCGGCTTTTCCCAGTTCATGAAGCGGTGCAGGCCCTTGTGGGCGGCAATCACATCCAGGCCCGGCCGCAGCCACAGGTGAAAGGTATTGCCAAGAATGATCTGGCTGCCGATCTCATTGAGTTCATTCGGAGCCATCGCCTTCACCGTGCCATAGGTGCCGACCGGCATGAAGATCGGCGTCTGCACCACGCCGTGGTTGAGCGTCATGCGGCCGCGGCGGGCCCGCCCTTGCGTCTTTAGCAATTCAAATGTCAGTGCCATCACTCACTCCTTTTGGGGGTTGGGCAACTCAAAAAAGCAGGCGTCACCGTAACTGAAAAACCGATATTTCTCTTCAATTGCATGCCGGTAGGCTTGCAGAACCCGATCCCGCCCGACGATGGCGGAGACAAGCATCACAAGCGTTGACTTCGGCAGATGGAAGTTCGTGATCATCACGTCGATGATGTTGAAGTGGTAGCCAGGCGCAATGAAAAGCTGCGTGTCCATCGAACCCGCGGCAATGACGCCGGGACCGGTGGAGGCGCTCTCAAGCGCCCGAAGGCTCGTCGAGCCCACGGCGATCACGCGTCGCCCCTCGCGCTTTGCGCGGTTCACTGCTTCGGCGGTTTCTTCGCTCACCGTAAGGATCTCCGCATGCATCACGTGCTCGGCGAGATTCTCTTCGCGCACGGGCTGGAAGGTGCCCGCACCGACGTGAAGCGTGAGAAAGGTCTCTTCGACCCCCATGTCCTTTAAGTCGGCAAGGAGCTCTTCGGAGAAATGGAGCCCGGCGGTCGGCGCCGCCACGGCGCCCGGGTGCTTCGCATACACCGTCTGATAGCGCCCCTCGTCCTTCTTGTCCGCGGCACGCTCGATGTAGGGCGGCAACGGCACGTTGCCGCAGCGGTCAAGGACATCGAGCACGGGCTCATCAAACTCCAGGCAGAAGAACTCGCCCTGGCGGCCCGTCACCGTGCACCAGGATTCTCGGCCATCTGCCGTAAAGCAGAGGCGCCCTCCGGCTTTCGGGGACTTGCTCGCGCGGATCATGCTGATCGCAGTCTTTTCGCCCGTCACGCGCTCAATCATCGCCTCGATGGCGCCGCCCGTTTCCTTGCGGCCAAGGAGCCTCGCCTTGATGACGCGGGTGTTGTTCATGACGAGGAGGTCTCCGGGCCGAAGGAGTTTTTTCACATCCGTGAAATGCAAATCCTCGATCACAGAGTCCGTGACGTGGAGCAGCCGCGAGGCGGTGCGCTCTTCAAGGGGAAATTGGGCAATCAGCTCCTGCGGCAGATCAAAGTCGTAGTCGGAGAGCTTCTGCCCCTCAAGATATTTGGGATGAACTTCAAACATGATATGGCTTTACAGGCCAAGGAATGGAAAGTGCCGCATTGTACTGCATCCACCGACACACTCGGCTGAGCCCAGTCTGTTACAAATGCTTACAAACAATCCGATAAACGCGATTGCGAATCATTCTCATTTGGCTTAAGATTCCACGCAACTGAGAGATGCAGAGTTGTCATCAAGCGGCGTCAATGGGGTCGATGCCGGACAGCCCTGAAGCCCAATTCCTCCGTTTTCTCCTGCGGATACGGGCACCAGTCTCTTGGGGTTCTCTGTTGCGGCTTCGGAGTTTCAGGCGCTCCGAAGCCGCTTTTTTCTTCTCCGTCTTGATCGTTGCCGAATCGCCAAAGTCACCGTTCTTCGCCCTCAGGCTACAATCCGGCGCACCAATTCTCGGACCCTTTACATGGAAATCGACTTTCTCACCCTCGCCGACTTCATCGGCATCCTGGCGTTTGCCTTTGCCGGCATCCTTGCCGCTGACGGCAAGAAGGTCGACCCGGTCGGCGTCTTCGTGATGGCCTTCACGACCGCCTTCGGCGGCGGCCTTGTGCGTGACGTCATCATTGACAACCGCCCCTTCTACTGGATCGCCCATGAGGAATACGTGTGGATGACGCTCATCCTCGCGGCCTTTGCGCCGACGGTGATCCGGCACTTCCGGCGATTCTTCCCCTACTCAGCGTTCATCTGGTCGGATGCGATCGGACTGGGGTTCTTCTCAGCAGGCGGCACAGCGCTTTCCATTGAAGCGGGAATGCCGATGCTTCCGGCAACGATGCTCGGCGTGTGCACGGGCGTTTTCGGCGGCCTCGTGCGCGACGTGTTCCTCAATCAGGTGCCGCTCGTGCTCTCGGACCGCCAGCCCTATGCCTCGGCCGCATTTGCCGGTTGCTGGCTCTACCTCTTCATGCTTTGGTTTGACGTCGACAGCACCGCCGCAATCTGGATCTCCACGGCCTTCATCGTGGCCGTGCGCATGTTCTGCTGGTACAAGCGCCTCAACATCGTCACATACGGCGACGCACAGGATGCGGACGGCACGCTCAGAAGTTAATCCGCAGGGCGCGCGGCTACGCGCTCAAGCATTCTCTTTTTGGCGACGCCCGCGATCACCACGAGCACCAGCACGGGGATTCCCAGACACGCCGTGCCGATGAAGAAGTTCCCGAACCCAACGGCTTCCACGGCAACCCCGGAAAATCCCGCGAGGAACTTCGGCAGCAGAAGCATCACCGAGCTAAAGAGCGCATACTGCGTTGCCGAATACGCCGAGTTCGTTAATCCCGAGAGATACGCAACGAACGCCGCAGACGCGAGTCCCCCCGCAAGATTGTCCGCACTCACGGTGAAGATGAGGAACGTCACGTCGTGTCCGATTCCGGCGAGCACGGAAAAGAGGATGTTGGTCGCCGCCGAGAGCAGCCCACCGAGAAAGAGCGTCTTCAGCACTCCGATCTTTGCCGTCACGACGCCGCCCACGAGTGCGCCAACAAGCGTCATGATGACGCCGAAGACCTTGGTGACCGCGGCAACCTCCTCCTTGGTAAAGCCCAGATCCCGATAGAAGGGATTGGCCATCACGCCCATCACGATGTCGCTTACGCGATAGGTGGCAATGAGCGCGAGCACCGCTAGCGCCCACCATCCGAACCGGCCGAAGAATTCGACGAACGGCCGCACGGCGGCGTCATAAAACCAGGCCTTCAATCCCACAAAGGGCGCGGGCTTCACGCTCCGCACGGGCTCGGGACTCACGAGCACGGCTATGATGCCGACCGCCATGCTCGCAGCCATTACGCCGTAGGCGATCTTCCAGGCAGGCAACCCCGCCGCCTCGGCGCCCGCAGCGATCGCAAGCGCCCCCGCTCCCGACCAGATCATGGCGATGCGGTACCCCATCTGATAGGTGGCGGCGTACGCCGCCTGCTTGCTCTCTTCGCCGCTCTCGATACGGAAGGCATCGAGGGCAATATCCTGCGTCGCACCGAAAAACGCCGTCCCTAGCGCGCACAGCGCCATCAGCTCAAGATGCTCGGCAGGGTTTGTGAGTGCCATACCGGTCAGGGTGCAGACGAGCCCCGCCTGCGCCAGCAAAAGCCACGATCTGCGCCGCCCCAGCCAGCGCGTGAGAAGCGGAATCGGCAGCCGGTCCACAAGCGGCGCCCACACCCACTTGAACCCCCAGCAGAGCCCCACCCAGCTCATAAATCCGATGGTCTTGAGATCTACGCCGCTTTCGCGCAGCCAGAAGGAGAGCGTGCCAAACACCAAAAGGAGAGGCAGCCCCGAGGAGAAGCCGAGAAACAGCATCCGAACGGCCTCGGCCTCGCGGTACACCGCAAAAGCACTGAAGATCCCCTTACCTTCCTTTTTCTCCTGATTTCCTTCACTCATTGCCTGCTGTCCTGCGGATTCAGAATGACCTCGGCGCCGGAAAGCCACATCCACTTGCCTTCGGGGAGATTTCCCGGAAGTTCAAAATGCCCGAACGCAACGCGCCTTAGTGCCTCGACACGGTTCCCCGCAGCGGCAACCATCCGCTTGA
>DNLN01000071.1 GCA_003488465.1 Sutterella sp.
CCGTTCGAAAGGAACACGCCGTCGGGATTCATCGCAAGCACGTCGCTGGCCGGCGTCTGGGCCGGCACGACCGTGACGCGAATGCCGCGGTCGGCGAGCAGTCGCAGAATGTTGCGCTTCACGCCAAAGTCGTATGCAACGACGTGAAACCGCGAGGTGTCGGGCCTTGTGAAGCCCGGCTCGCCCTCGGCGCCCTTGAGGGTCCAGGTGCCCTCTGTCCACTCGTAGGGCTTGTCGGTGGTGACCTCCTTGGCCAGATCCCGTCCCACCATCGAGCCCCAGCTGGCGGCGGCACGGGCGGCCTCGGCGATCTGCCCGGCGGAGAGTTCCCCCTGCTCGGCGGCGATGATCGCGCCGGGCTGGGCGCCCTTGCTGCGCAGGATCCGCGTCAGACGCCGCGTGTCGATGTCGCTGATGCCCACGACGCCCGAGTGCTTCAGGTACTCGCCAAGCGAGTGCTCGGCGCGGAAGTTGCTGACAACGGGCGAAGCGCAGCGGATGATGAGGCCGGCGGCGTAGACGCGCTTGCTTTCACAGTCCTCGCGGTTCACGCCGACGTTGCCGATGTGCGGATAGGTGAGCGTGACGATCTGGCCCGTATAGCTCGGATCGGTCAGGATTTCCTGATAGCCCGTCATGGAAGTATTGAACACGACCTCGGCATTGACCATGCCTGCCGCGCCAATCGACCGGCCCAGGAACGTCGTGCCGTCGGCGAGCACCAGTGCGGCCTGGGGGCGCGTATCGGTGATGATGGAGCTCAAAATACTCTCCCTGCGAAGTAGGCTCGCGGACTGCATGCGTCCGCGGCCATGTTGCAATCTATTGCCCTTTGGCATGAGGCCTGAGCGGGCACAAAAAACCCCGTCGAGGCCTCTAACCAAAGAGCTCGATGAAATCGATTAATTATAGCTTTGGGCTCTGCCGGGCTCCTTGTTGAACCGGTCGTTATGGGTAGCTTGTGCTTAGGGCAAAGCGCCTAGATCTTCTGCGAAATATCTTCTCTTGCCCTCTTTGTTGCGCCCGGAGCGGCGGCGCGCACGAATTCAGCCCCGCCGAAGCGGCGCGCCGGGCAAGAACTCCGCAGCGGGCAAGAGCGCTCTTTCCTGCCCGTCCGCGATCCCGATCCTTTTAGGCGAAGAGCTCGTCCAAGCGGTCGCGCGTGAACATCGACGGGTAGAACCCGGCAACGCTCCCTCAAGGGACGCTCCATCAAAGTGTGCGAAAAAAAACGTCGGCAAACCGCGGGCCACAGGGTCTTGACAGGCCGATCGAGCCAGCGAACCCGGGCTCATACGATGACTCTAAAAGAAACTCTGGAATCAGAGTGTTTTTGCTGTTAGTCTTGGGGCGTCTACCCTTTTTTCCGGGAACCGTCATGCAGCCTCTGAGCGAACTTGAGCAGTTGAAGCAATACACCACCGTCGTCGCAGATACCGGCGACATCGATGAAATCGCCCGCGTAAAGCCCGCCGAGGCGACGACCAACCCGTCGCTCATCCTGAAGGCCGCGCGCCAGGACAAGTACCGCGGCGTGCTCGCCGAGGCGCTCGGCGCAGCAATCGGCCCCGAAGAGCGCGTTGACCGGGTGCTTGTCGGTTTTGGCTCGCGCATCCTCGAGCACATTCCCGGGCGCGTTTCCACGGAAGTGGACGCACGCCTGTCGTTTGACGCCGAGGCCACCGTGCGCCGCGCCCGCAACCTCATCGCGCTCTACGAGTCGCTCGGAATCAATCGCAGCCGCGTCCTCATCAAGATCGCCGCAACCTGGGAGGGGTGCCGCGCCTGCCGAATCCTTGAGTCCGAAGGCATCCACTGCAACATGACGCTCATCTTCGATCTGGCGCAGGCCGAAGCGAGCGCACAGGCCGGCGCAACGCTGATCAGTCCCTTCGTGGGCCGCATCTACGACTGGTTCAAGGCCGCCGAGGGAAGCTGCTGGGACGAAGTCGCCAACAGCGGGCTGCGGGATCCGGGCGTGCAGTCCGTCACGGAAATCTTCCATCGCCTGAAGGGCGCGGGAAGCCGCACTCAGATCATGGGCGCGAGCTTTCGCAACAAGGGCGAGATTCTGGCCCTTGCCGGGTGCGATCTGCTCACGATCGCCCCGAAGCTTCTCGATGAGCTCGCGGGCTCTTTTTCCGCGGTGCCGCGCGCCCTAGCCGCCCCGGCCGTCCCGCAAGGCGCTCCGATCAGCATCACCGAGCCCGACTTCCGCTACCGCATGAACCGCTCGGAAATCGCCACGGTCAAGCTCTCCGAGGGCATCCGCGCCTTCGTGGCGGACACCGAGCGGCTCGAAGGCATGCTCCTTTAGGCATCGGAGACCGAGCGCCATGCCTGTTGCCCGATCAGTCCTTGTCGTCGAGCCCGATGAGCGGCGCCGCGCCGCCGCGGTCGCCCAGATCGAGCGCATCGCCGGGTTTCCCGTCGTATGCGCCTGCTCGGGCAGGCGGCAGATGCAGCGGCAGCTGCGCGAGCCCGTCGACTTCGCGCTCATCAACATGCAGCTGCCCGACGGAAGCGGCGCCGAGCTGATCAGGATCATCCTCAAGAGAAATCCCGGCTGCCGGGTTCTCGTGCTCACCGATATCGCCGAAGAGAAGACCGTGATGCAGGCCGTGCTTGCGGGCGCAAGCGGCTACATGCTCTTTTCGGACAGCGAGCTCGACATCAGGGCTTGCTTTGAGATGATGGATCACGGAGGCTCCCCCATCAGCCAGCCCGTGTCCCTCGCCTTTTTGCGGGCGCTCGCCTGCAGGGGCCGCACGCAGGCTCCGCCCGAGGGCTCGCCCCTGTCCTCCAGGGAGACCGAAGTGCTCGGCCTGATGGCGCGCGGCGCCAATACCGAGGAGATCAGCGAGCTGCTCGCCGTCAGCCGCAACACGGTCATCACGCACGCAAAGAGCATCTACCGCAAGCTTGACGTTCACAGCAGACCCGAAGCCCTTGCGGCCGCCCGCTCGCTCGGCTTCCTGCCGTAACCTTCGGAACCTATGGAACCTATAATTCCCGGCACTATGACAAGCACCAGCACCACCAAGCAAGCAGTCCTCGCGGCCCTCGCGCCGATCGCCTCCGAAATGGCCGAGGTCGAGAAAATCATCGCCGAACAGATGTCAAGCTCCATCGATCGCGTTCAGCAGATCGGCCTGTACATCACCGGCGCGGGCGGCAAGCGCATGCGCCCGGCGCTGCTCATTCTCATGGCCCGGGCCATGGGGGCGCGGCCCGAGCAGGCCGCGTACCTTGGCGCCGTCATCGAGATTCTTCATACGGCAACGCTCATGCACGACGATGTCGTGGACGAGGGCGAGCAGCGCCGCAACCGCGACACCGCCAACAAGATCTGGGGCAACGGCCAGGCCGTGCTCGTCGGGGACTTCCTCTACACCCGCTCCTTCCAGATGATGGTGCGCTTCGGAAACCTGCGCGTCATGCAGGCGCTCTCGGATGCCGCCAACCGGCTCTCGGAGGGCGAAGTGCTTCAAATGGCCGGAGCCCACAACCCCGATGTGGACGAGGCAAGGTACTTTGCCGTCATCGAGAGAAAGACCGCGTGTCTGTTTCAGGCCGCAGCCCGCATGGCGGCCGCGATTGCTCCGGCAACGCCCGAAATGGAACAGGCGTGCGTCGAGTACACGCTACACCTCGGAAACGCCTTCCAGATCGTCGATGACATCCTCGACTACGCAGGCAACGCCAACGACACGGGCAAGAAGCTCGGAGCGGATCTGCGCGAAGGCAAG
Organism: Sutterella sp.; assembly: GCA_003488465.1. Lineage (GTDB taxonomy): Bacteria > Pseudomonadota > Gammaproteobacteria > Burkholderiales > Burkholderiaceae_F > Duodenibacillus. The sequence goes on from DNLN01000071.1 coordinate 3,750, forward strand.
GTGACGCTGCCCGTCATCTATGCCCTGCGGCACTGCAGCGCGGCCGAGCGCGAACTCATCGTCCAGGCAATCCGCGAGGGCGACGGAGACCTCGCCTCCATCGGCCGCATCATCCAGGCAAGCGGCGCGCTCGAGGAGTGCCGCGCCAAGGCGCTCGAAGAGGCTGAACTCGGAAAGAAAGCGATTCAGGCTCTTCCCCCTGGACAATTCACGGAAAGTCTGATAAAGTTTTTGCTCTTCGCGGTTAACAGAGATCGTTAAGCGCGAAGACCCTCGGGGTGTAGCTCAGCCTGGTAGAGTACTACGTTCGGGACGTAGGAGTCGAAGGTTCGAATCCTTTCACCCCGACCAGGATTTCGGAGGCGGCGGATATCACAGGTATCCGCCG
>DNLN01000100.1 GCA_003488465.1 Sutterella sp.
TGAAAAGCTGGCCGGCGAATGCCGGACCATCTTTGCCTGAAAGGAGCGGAACGATGACGGATGCGCTCATTGTGGTTGATTTGCAGAACGACTTTCTGCCTGGAGGCGCGCTTGCAGTGGCTGGCGGCGACGCCGTCATCCCGACGGTAAACGACTTGATCGCCCGAGCACCCTGCGTTGTGATGACGCAGGACTGGCATCCGAGGGATCACGTCAGCTTTGCTGCAAACCACCCCGGGCACGCGCTTTATGAAACCATCTCCGTGCCAAGCGGCAGTCAGGTGCTTTGGCCCGTGCACTGCGTGCAGGGAACGGCGGGGGCGGAGATCTCCCCGCTCATTGATACCAAGAAGGCTTGCGCGATCGTGCGCAAGGGCATTCGGCCGGATGTCGACAGTTACTCGGGGTTCGTTGATGCGGATCGCAGAACCCGCTCCGGGCTTGCCGGATTGCTGCGCGAGCGGGGTGTGACTCGAGTGTTTGTCTGCGGCCTGGCCACGGATTTTTGCGTTTCCTGGACGGCGCTTGATGCCGCGGGCGCGGGCTTTGAGACCTTCGTCGTCACGGACGCGAGCCGTGCGATCGACGTGAACGGATCGCTTGCCGCGGCTAGAGACGCATGGAGAGACGCCGCAATCAAGGAAATCCAAAGTTCTGAGATTGCCTTTGTGCTGAAAAATTAGGCCAAAACCCGAGGTTTCTTCGGGTGCGTCCCTGTACAATTGCGAACTGAAAAAATTGTCGCCAAGGATGTTGAAAAACACCCTTCGCTTTTCGTGCGTATCGTTTCTGCCGCATGTTGATCGGTTCCTACACGCTCGTCAGTCCAGTCATTCTTGCTCCGATGGCGGGGATTACGGATGCCCCCTTTCGCAGGATCTGCCTGGAGTCTGGGGCGGGGCTTGTCGTGTCGGAAATGGTTTCCGCAAGGGACGATCTGCGGGAAACGGATCTGTCGCGCCGACGCTATGAACCCGATTCCTGGAATCCGATTCCTGTCGTGCAGCTTCTGGGGGCGGATCCCCGGAGCATGGCCGAGGCGGCGCGGTACGCACAGGGGTGCGGCGCCGCGATCGTGGACGTGAACTTCGGCTGTCCCGCAAGAAAGGTCTGCGGCATGGCCTGCGGATCGGCCATCATGGCAAACGAGCCGCTTGCCCGGGAGATCCTCGAAGCGGTGGCGGGAGCGGTGAGCATTCCGGTGACCGTGAAGATGCGCACGGGCTGGGACGCCGGGCACAGGAACGCGCTGGAACTAGCCCGGATGGCCGAGGGCGCCGGGTTTTCCGCGGTGACGATTCACGGCCGAACGCGCTCGGATCTTTTCCGGGGCGAGGCCGAGTACGAGACGATTGCAAATGCCGTGAAGGCTTTGCGGATTCCCGTGGTCGCCAATGGCGACATCACGGATCCGGACAAGGCGCAGCGCGTGCTTGCGGCAACGGCTGCGGCGGGCGTCATGATCGGACGCGCGGCCTACGGGAGCCCGTGGATGCTGGGACGGGTTGGCGCCGTGCTAAGTGGAGGCGCCGATCCCGGAGAGCCGGATTTGCGGCAGGCCGGACGCATTGTGCTGCGGCACCTTCGCTATCACCTCGAGTACTGGGGTGAAACGCTTGCAGCGGTGCGCACGTTCCGCAAGCATGCGATCCGGTATTTGGAGCGTTTTGGCGGCAAGGAACCCGCCCGGGCGCTCGCAAAGGAAAGTGATGCGGGGACGGTTCGCCGCATGCTGGAAGAATTTTTTGAACTGGAAGATGGACAATGAGACGGTCAGTCATCAGGCGCATTCCGCAGATTGAGGTGCCGAGCGACGAGCTCTCGCGTCTCATCATCTCCCGGGTCGAGGCCTACCAGAAGGATCTCGACGGCAGGCAGGGGCTGCCCCTGCATGACATGATCGTCATGGCCGCCGAGCGCCCGCTCATCTGCTGGGCCATGGACAAGTGCGGCTGCAATCAGCGCGCCGCAGCAAAGCTTTTGGGAATTAACCGCAACACTCTGCGCACGAAGCTCGAGATGTACGGGTTTCTGACAGAGAGCAATTAAAAGGAAATCGGAAATGAGAAAACAAGCCTTGATCAGCGTGTCCGACAAGACCGGCGTCGTGGAGTTCGCCCGCGCACTTGTCGAATTGGGCTATCACATCCTCTCGACGGGCGGCACCGCGAAGCTGCTCAGAAAGGAGGGCGTCGAGTGCCAGGAGGTGTCCGACTACACGGGCTTTCCTGAAATGCTCGACGGCCGCGTGAAGACGCTTGACCCGCACATCCACGGCGGCATCCTCGCCCGCCGCTGCATCCCCGAGCACATGAAGGCGATTGCCGACCACGGCATCGATCCGATCGACATCGTGTGTGTGAATCTCTATCCGTTCACCCAGACGATCGCCCGTCCTGACTGCACGTTCCAGCTTGCCATCGAGAACATCGACATCGGCGGCCCCACGATGATCCGCTCGGCCGCCAAGAACCACGAGTCCGTGGCCGTCATCGTCGATCCGACCGACTACAACAAAATCGTTGCTGAAATCCGCGAGAAGGGCGAAGTGAGCGCCGAGACGCGCTTTGCGCTTGCCAAGAAGGTCTTTGCGCACACCGCTGCCTATGATGCCGCGATCACCAACTACCTCACGAGCCTGGATGAGAAGCGCGAGCGCACCAAGGCTTTCCCGGACGTCTTCACCCGTCAGTGGGTCAAGGTTCAGGACATGCGCTACGGCGAGAATCCCCACCAGGCGGCCGCGTTCTACCGCGAGCACTTCATCGCTCCGGGGCTGCTGTCGGGCTACACCCAGCTGCAGGGCAAGGAGCTCTCCTACAACAACATCTCGGACGGCGACGCCGCTTGGGAGGCCGCACGCAGCTTTGACACCCCGGCCTGCGTCATCATGAAGCACGCCAATCCGTGCGGCGCAGCCATTGGCGCGAACGTGCTCGAGGCCTATGAGAAGGCTTTCAAGACGGATCCGAAGAGCGCCTTTGGCGGCATCATCGCCTTTAACCGCGAAGTGGACGAAGCGACGGCCGCAGCGATCTCCAAGCAGTTTGCCGAAGTGATCATCGCCCCGGCCTACACGGAAGGCGCCAAGGCTGTGTTCGGCGCCAAGAAGAATCTTCGTCTGCTCACCGTGGCGAACGGCTCGGCCCACAATGACTACGAGTTCAAGCGCGTGGGCGGCGGTCTGCTTGTTCAGACGCCCGACATCCAGCTTTGCTCTGAAGCCGATCTGAAGATCGTCACGAAGAAGAAGCCCACGTCGGCCCAGATCGCCGACATGATGTTCGCCTGGAACATCGCCCGCTTCGTCAAGTCCAACACGATTGTCTACGCGCATAACGGCATGACGCTCGGCGTGGGCGCCGGCCAGATGAGCCGCGTTGACTCCGCGCGCTTTGCCGCGATCAAGGCGGCCGAGGCGGGGCTTTCGCTTCAGGGCTGCGCCGCAGCCTCCGATGCGTTCTTCCCGTTCCGCGACGGTCTTGACGTCATCATCGATCAGGGCGCGACCTGCGTGATCCAGCCGGGCGGCTCGATCCGCGATGATGAAGTGATCGCGGCGGCCGACGAGCGCGGCATCGTGATGGTCTTTACGGGTGAGCGGCACTTCCGCCACTAAGTGCGTCTTTGGATGCACGAAACAGCGCGGCGGGTGAGAAGTGAAGATTTCTCTTCTGCCGCGCTTGGCGCTTAATCGCATTATCATCCGGACATTTGACAGAAGGAAGAATACAGACCAGCCATGCAGACAGTCTTCTCACGCAGAAAGCTCCTAGCAGCAGGAGTGGGGGCTGCAGCGCTTGGAGCGCTGCCGACGGTCGCGCTCTCGCAGCTTCGCATTGAAATCACCGGGGTTGGCGCCAATCAGATCCCGGTTGCGCTGATGCCCATGGCGGGCAGCGCCGCCAGCGGCATCGACCTCATGCAGATCGTGGCTGCTGACTTTGGCAGAACAGGGGAATTCCGGCTGATTCAGGGCGAGGCCGAAGCAAGTGCCGAAGACTGGGCAAAGCCCAACGTCGCTCCCTGGGCCGCCCGAGGCGCTTCGGTTCTCGCGACAGGAGCCATTGACAGAAAGTCCCAGGACGAGTGGGAGATCGTCTACAAGCTCTTTGATGCCGCAGGCGGTACGCTCCTTGATGAAAGCCACTTTCTTTCGACGGACGTGCAGCTCAGGATGACGGCGCACCGGATCGCCGACAGAATTTACGACAAGCTCACGGGCCTTGGCGGACTGTTCACCTCGCGCATCGCCTATGTGAACGAGCGTGCGCAGAATCAGTTCGAACTTGTGATCGCCGACAGCGACGGCGCGAACGCAAGGACTGCGCTTCGCAGCTCCGAGCCCATCATCTCTCCTGCCTGGAGCCCGGACGGCAAGCAGGTGGCCTACGTGTCCTTTGAAAACAAGAAGCCCGTTGTCTACGTGCATACGCTTGCCACCGGCAAGCGCAGGGTGGTTGCAAATTTCAGGGGCAACAACTCGGCTCCGGCGTTCAGCCCCGACGGCGCGAAGCTCGCCGTGGCGCTCTCGCGCGACGGCATGACGCAGATCTTCCTGATCAATGCCGACGGCACCGGAGTGAAGCGTTTCTCGAGGTCGCTTGCAATCGACACCGAGCCGTGCTTCTCTGTGGACGGCAAATACATCTACTTTACGAGCGATCGGGGCGGCTCTCCCCAGATCTACCGCCAGATGGTTGGAAGCGATCAGGCCGAACGCGTCACGTTTGACTCGGGCTATGCCGTGAGTCCCTCGATTGACGCCAAGGGAACGAATCTTGCCTATGTGTCCCGGGATTCGGGCAGGTATCGCGTGAGCGTGATGGACCTGCAGAGCGGCGAGCACATGCTGGTCTCGAGGACAGATTTTGACGAGTCGCCGAGTTTCTCGCCCAATGGTCGGATGATCATTTATGCAACCGAGCGAGACAAGCGGGGCGTGCTCGCAACGGCTTCCGTCGACGGCACCGTGCATGCGATGCTCTCGGGGCCTGCCGGCGACATCCGGGAACCGACCTGGGGGCCGCTCATCACGAATTGGTAACTGGGACGGTGAGGCGGTCTTTTATGAAAAAGAGCGCTTCAAGGAAAAGTTTTACGATGCACCGGATGGAAACGGTGACTGAACGGGAGTTGATATGAATCGAATTTTTGCCTTGTCCGCCGCCGCGGCGGCGCTGATGCTCGCAGGGTGCTCATCGGTCGAGCTCGACGAGTCCGCCAAGGACGGCACGACTCTTTCGGACGTAGCGCTCGTCGACCAGAGAGGCGGAGACGGAGGCGAGACGGCGGATCGCTCGATCTACTTTGCCTTTGACAGTTTCACGGTGCAGGACAAGTACATGCCTCTCGTGCAGCGCCATGCGCGCACGATGCTTGCCCATCCGACCCGGCAGGTGGTGATTGAGGGCAATACCGACAGCCGCGGCAGCCGCGAATACAACCTCGCGCTCGGCCAGAAGCGCAGCGAGGCCGTCAAGCAGCGCATGCAGCTGCTCGGCGTGCCGGCATCCCGCATCGAGGCGGTGAGCTTCGGACGCGAAAAGCCCGTGTCGCTTGAAGAGAACGAACAGGGTTGGGCGAAGAACCGCCGGGCCGACATCAACTATCGCTAAAGGCGGGGGATCCTCAAAGATGATTGCGAAGGAACGGCTCCTTGGGGGCGCGCTCTCGGCCGCCTTGCTGATGGCTGCGGCCTCACCCGCGCATGCGCTTTTTGGCGATGACGAGGCCCGCAAGGCCATTCTGGATCTTCGCGAGCGCGTGCAGGCGATCCAGAACGGCCAGCTGCAGCTCGTGGGGCAGATAGAACTGCTGCAGCAGCAAAATGCCGAGCTCACAGGCCGGGTGGAGCGCCTCACGCAGCAGCTTGCAATCCAGCAGCGCTCCGTGAAGGAGCTCTACGGGAACCTTGACAAGCGTGTGGCGGCTTTCGAGCCCCAGTCCGAGCGTGTTGACGGGCGCAGCATCACGGTTTCTCCCGAGGAAAAGCGTCTTTTCGAAGGCGCTCTTCAACTTTTTTCCAACGGCAAGTACAGTCAGAGCCGCCGGATGTTCGATAAGCTCCTTGCGGACTACCCCCAGACGGATTATCGGCCAACCGTCTACTACTGGCTCGGCAACGTGTTCTTCGCCCAGGGCAATCTCACTCAGGCCGTCGCCTTCCAGAACCGGCTTCTGAAAGAGTATCCCGATAATGTGCGCGTGCCCGATGCAATGCTCTCGCTTTCCTCTGCGCTGGCAAGCCAGGGCAAGAAGGATCAGGCCGTGAAGATCCTGCAGCAGATCCGCAGCCGCTATTCGGATACGGAGGCGGCGCAACTGGCCGCCGAGCGTTTGAAGGCGCTCAGATAGACAAACCGTCCTGTCGGTTTGCTCCGGGCCGCATGCCCTAAGCCTCTGCTCAGCATGCGGCCGCTACAATGAACAAGTCGTTGTCGGTCTGTCGCGTTCCCGGAAAAGCGTGGCGAAACAAACATTCTGAGAAGTTCACTTTGAAGGAATTTTCAATGAGCAATCAAGACAACCAGCTGCGCGGCGTGGACGTGCTGCGCAATCCGTGGCTTAACCGCGGCTCCGTGTTTACTGAAGAGGAGCGTGATCGTTACGGTCTGCGCGGCCTTCTGCCGCCTCGCGTGTCCACGTTCTCCGACCAGGTCAAGCGCCTCACCGAGGTGATTGCCAACGCTGGTTCGCCGCTTAACAAGTACCTCATCCTCGAGGGCGTGCATGCGAGCGACGAGGCCCTGTACTTCCAGCTCGTGATGGAGCACATTGAAGAGTACCTGCCGCTCATCTATACGCCGACGGTGGGCGAGGCCTGCCAGAAGTTCAGCCACATCTTCCGCTATGCCAGAGGCCTGTACGTCAGTGCCGAAGACAAGGGCCGCGTGCGTCAGCTTGTTGCCAACGTGCCCAACAAGGAAGTGGACATGATCGTCGTGACCGACGGCCAGCGCATTCTCGGCCTCGGCGACCTTGGCGTGAACGGCATGGGCATTCCCATCGGCAAGCTCGCCCTGTACACGGCCTGCGCCGGCGTGAATCCGCAAAGAACGCTCCCCGTGACGATCGACGTCGGCACGAACACCGAGAGCTACCTCTCCGATCCGCTCTACATGGGCCTGCGCCAGAAGCGCATCACGGGCGAGGAGTACGACGCCCTGATCGCTGAATTCATCGAGGCCGTGCGTGAGCGCTGGCCCAATGTGATCATCCAGTTCGAAGACTTCCACAACAGCCATGCGTTCGATCTGCTCGACAAGTGGCGCAACCGCGTGACGTGCTTCAATGATGACATCCAGGGCACGGCTTCCGTCTCCGTGACAGGCCTGTACACCGCGATGCGTATTCTGAAGCAGCGCGTCTCCGACCAGAGGATTCTGTTCCTCGGCGCGGGCTCGGCCGCAACCGGCATTGCCAACCTCATTGTCGACGCCATGGTTGGCGAGGGCACGAGTGTTGATGAGGCGCGCAGCCGCATTGCGCTCTTCGATTCCAAGGGCCTTGTCACCAAGACCCGCGGCGATACGCTTTCGCCCACCAAGGTTCCCTTTGCGCAGGACTGCGAGAACGCGCGGACCTTTATTGAGGCCGTCCGCATGATTCGCCCGACCGCAATCATCGGCGTGTCCGCTCAGCCGAGCGCTTTCAATCAGGAAGTGATCGCCGAGATGAGCCGCATCAACGAGCGTCCGATCATCTTTGCTCTGTCCAATCCCACGAGCAAGGCCGAGTGCACGGCCGAAGAAGCCTATCGCTGGTCGAACGGCAAGTGCCTGTTCGCCTGCGGCTCTCCCTTCCCGCCCGTGTCCATCGGCGGCAAGACGTTCGTGCCGCGCCAGGGCAACAACAGCTACGTGTTCCCGGGCATCGGCCTGGGCTGCATCTTCGCCAAGGCAAAGACGATTCCCGACGGAATCTTCCTGACTGCGGCAAAGACTCTGGCCGATCAGGTGAGCGACTCCGATCTCGCGAACGGCTCGCTTTATCCGGCGCTCTCCGAAGTGCGAAACCTCTCGGCCGGCATCGCTACGGCCGTGGCAGAGTACTGCTTTGACCATGGCATCGCCCAGGCAGAGCGTCCGGCTGATCTGCACAAGGCGATCGTTGAGTCGATGTGGAGCCCGATGAACCCCGAGTTCAAGGTTCAGTAAGGCGCTTGTCGGATTGATCGAATCAAGGGCGGGATCTGGAGCCTGACGGCTTCCTCCCGCCCGATTGTGTTTTTGATCCTGCCCTTTAGCTCCGTGATGAAAAAAGAGACGCTTGTCAAAGCGGTCGTGGAAACGCAGCAGGCGGTTCCCGATCGGGACACAACCCCGGACATTGTTGACGGGGTGGCGTTGGCGCGTCTTTACGGAGAGCCGCTCTTCAAGGTGCCCGAGGGGCTGTACATACCGCCCGACGCCCTTGAAGTGTTCCTCGAAAGCTTTGAGGGGCCGCTCGATCTGCTCCTGTACCTTATCCGCAAGCAGAAGTTCGACATCATGGATATTCCGATGGCGATCGTCACGGAGCAGTACATGCAGTACGTCGAGCTGATCCGCAGCAAGAATTTGGAACTCGCTGCCGAGTATCTGGTGATGGCCGCCGACCTCATGCACATCAAGAGCCTGCTGCTTCTTCCGGTGAAGAAGGCCGACACGGATGAAGAGGTCGAGGATCCGCAGGCGGAACTTGCCCGGCGGCTCCTTGAATACGAGCGGATGAAGCTCGCCGCCCAGGATCTGGATGCCGTTCCGCGCGAAGGGCGCGATTTCCTGCGTGCGTTCGTGCTGATCGATTCGGTGCAGCAGGCGATCGATCCCGAGGTGATGCCGGTTGACATCTCGGATGCCTGGAAAGCGGTGCTTGAGCAGATCCGGCTCAAGTCCAATCACCAGATCCAGCGGCAGGAGCTTTCGGTGCGCGAATATATGACGCGGATCCTGAAGCGCCTGCAGGAGTCGCCCTTCGTTGAATTCAGGAATCTCTTCGAGCCCGGGGCGGGTGTGGGCGTTGCGATCGTGAACTATCTGGCGATCCTCGAGCTCGCAAAGGAAGGCATGATTCGGATGACGCAGGCTGCGCCCTTTGCGCCGCTTTTTATCCACGGGCAGATCGCTGCCCCTCAGCAATTGGAACTCTCAGATGTCTGACGACTGCAAATACTGTGCGGACTTCATCCGCAAGGGCCTTGAAAAGGTGCCGCATTTCGAGGAGGTCTGCGCGATCCTGCGGCTTGACCCCAAAAAGCGAAAGGATCAGTCTGAGATCGTGCACGCTCTCACTTCGATCGGACAGTTCGGGACGATCCGCCTTGCGCGCAAGTACCCGTTTGTGACCGATGAGGCGCAGTTCCAGATGGTGGCCCGCACGGCGCTTGAGTTCTACTGGCTGGTTCTTGATGAACGATCCGAGATCGTGAGGCGCGAGACCGAAGTGAAGATGGCCGAGCGTGAGCGGGAGCGAAAGGCCGAAGAGGAGGCCGTCGAGCGCGAGGTCGCCCGGCGCATGCAGGAAATCCGCGAGAAGTGGCCGCAGGCGGCGTAGCGCCGCCCGCGCCGAAGAGCCTATTCCAGATTCTGGATCTGCTCTCGCATCTGCTCGATCACGAGCTTCAGGGCGACCGAGGCGTTTGTCATTTCGATTGCCGCAGCCTTTGAACCGAGCGTGTTGGCCTCGCGGTTCAT
>DNLN01000092.1:0-4429 GCA_003488465.1 Sutterella sp.
GGCTGCATATGCATGGGCTTCCAAATTGGACGCCCTTCCGCATTGAACCGGGCCAGCGTTTCTAAAATCTCTGTGGGGCAGGACTTGCCCTTCTCGGGAATGTACAACGCCCTCTGGTCACCCCGAACCTGTTTGCACATGGCATCTTCATCGATGATCAGGCAGCTCAACCAGAAATTCGGAACTGATTTTTCTGCATCGAACGGGTTCATCTGAACCGGCAGATCCTTGAATCCTGCCTTGTAGCGCTCATAAATCGCTTGCTTTTGCGCAATGTGCTCTTCAAGATAAGGAATCTGCCCTCTTACCACGCCGGCAATCACATTGCTCATTCGGTAGTTGTAGCCGATCTCCTCGTGCTGATACCAAGGGGCCGCTTCGCGAGACTGTGTACTCCATTTCCTCACTTTTTCTGCATCCTCTCGAGAATTCGTGAGGAACATTCCTCCGCTCGACCCCGTAATGATCTTGTTCCCGTTAAAGGAAATGCAATTGAAATCCCCCAAGGCACCAGTTTCCAGCCATCTACCGTCCATCAGGTACTTGGCGCCAAGACTCTCTGCAGCGTCTTCAATGATCAGCGCCCCGTGACTCCGGCACACATCCTGCAGTTCCTTCATCTTCCCCGGAGTCCCGTAGAGGTGCGCCAACACAACCAGCTTCACTTCAGGATACATTTCGAAGGCTTTTTCGAGCGCAACCGGATCCATGTTCCACGTGTCATACTCGGTATCGATGAACACCGCTTCACCATCCTCGTAGGCAATCGGATTAATCGTGGCATCGAACGTCATGTCGCTTGCGAAGACCTTCCTGCCTTGTAGTGTCCCCTGATTGGGGCTCGCCTGCCCGTAGAGATGTTCTCCTGCTAGTTTCGTCGCCAAGTGCAACGCCGCAGTGCCGCAACTTAGTGCCACGGCATGCTTGACTCCAACGTACCCTGCAATCTTCTCCTCAACCTCATTGACGTTCTTGCCAACCGTACTCATCCAGTTGGTTTCATACGCCTCCTGCATATACTTAATCTCTTCGCCGTGCATCGTCGGACTACTGAGCCACACTTTCTTTTCAAAAGGCTTGATAGAGCCATCGTCATGAAACGCCATTGACTTCACCTGCTTCTCGTTAAATCTAAATTTCGCCTTCCTGCAAGGCAACCCAGTCCATCACACCGTCCTTTGGCGTGTATTCAGGCACGCAGGACATCAAAATCTCCCGGATTTCCCGCCTGTCGCGCTTTTCAAGCGACTTCCTGAGGCTGTCCAGCATCGCAATGAGATCCTCGCGGGGCTTCGCAACTTCCTTGGCATAGAAAATACGCGGGTGCTTTGTTGGAGACGGATCCCCGGCAACGAGCAACTCTTCGTAGAGCTTTTCTCCAGGCCTCAGCCCCGTCACCTGTATCTCGATGTCACCCTTCGGATGCTCGTCATCCCTCACGGTGAGCCCCGAGAGCTTCACCATCTTGCGAGCCAGTTCGATGATCTTCACGGGCTCCCCCATGTCAAGGAGAAACACATCCCCTCCGGTTCCCAGGGACGCCGCCTGCACGACCAGCTGGCTTGCCTCCGGGATCGTCATGAAGTAACGCGTGATGTCCTGGTGCGTCACCGTCACAGGGCCCCCATCCTGAATCTGCTTCCTAAAACGCGGCACGACGGAACCGGAACTGCCCAGTACATTGCCGAACCGGACCATCGTAAAAATCGTCTTTCCATTGGATTCAGCCGCCATGGATTGCAGGATGAGTTCACAAAGACGTTTTGTCGCCCCCATCACATTCGTCGGGCGAACTGCTTTGTCCGTTGAAATGAGCGTAAAGCGCTCGACGCCGCAATCCCTTGCTACTTTTGCCGCCGTCATCGTGCCAAAGACATTGTTGACGATCCCCTCCATGGGGTTGCGCTCAACCATCGGAACGTGCTTGTAGGCCGCCGCGTGATACACAGTATTGACGCCCCATGCGGTCATGATTTCGCGCATTCTGGCTTCATCCCGGACATCTGCAAGGAGCGGATAGACGGGCACCCCGTGCTTGCCAAACTGCTCGCGAAGTTCCATGTCAATCGCGTAGAGGGAATACTCCGCGCGCTCAACCAGGAGCAGTGTCTTGGGTCGAATGCGAAGAATCTGGCGGCAAAGCTCACTGCCGATCGACCCGCCAGCCCCCGTTACCATAACCACCTTGTCCCGGATCGTCCCCTGCAAAAGGTCTTCCAGCGGCTCCACGGGATCCCGTCCCAGCAACTCTTCAATCGACACCTGTTTGAGGGTTGAAACCTTGACTTCCCCGGTGGCAATTTCTGCGAGCGCTGGAAGCGTTTTCACTTCAAGTCGCTTGTCAACCAGCGACGAGATGATTTCTTTGCGCCGATTGGCGGATGCGGACGGAATCGCAAGCAGCACCGTCTTCACGGCAAAGCGCCCTGCGACTTTCTCCACATCCTTCGGGGGGTATACCTTGATGCCGTTGATGAGAAGTCCCTGCAGAGCCTTGTCGTCATCAAGAAAACCCACGAGGAGCATCTGATGCGCCTCGACAAGCACGCTTGCAAGCTGCCGCCCGGCATTGCCCGCACCATAGATCAGAACTCGAGGGAGTCTCGCATTCCTCATCTGCATCTTGTATTCGTTGGCAAGCCAGTACCTCGCCGCCCAACGAGAGATCACAAGACCGATGAAAAGAACAATCGGCTGGATAATCCCGATCGTCTTTGGCACCTTTGCAATGCCAAGCGTGTTTACAAGGGTGATGAGAATGAAATAGAGGAGCGAGTACATCAGCATCGCCTGAGCGATGGCGACAGTCGCCCCAAACCCCTCGTATCGGAAGATCGCCCGATAAAGGCCGCAAAAGACAAAGATGGGAACAGCTAGACCGATGGACAGGAGAATCGAGAGAACGACCCGACCGTGAAGCGCATGGAAAACGCCGGTCCTCAAATAAAAGGCGATCCAGGCGGAAACAATGCAGAGGGCGACATCACAGGAAAGAACCAGAACTCGTTTTTGCCATCGCGGCAGATCAACGAGAAATGTCTTGAGTTTCATTTGAAATCAGCCCCCCGGGTAAAGCTTTCCGTTGTCACTTTTTATAACGTCCTGTCGGCACGATCGAATGCCCTGATGGGTGGCATTCTACCCGAGGCACTCCCCCTACCTTGAAGCGCCTCTCCCCGCATCAACGTTTTGTGATGTTTTAAATCAAACGACCGTCAAAAGATGAGGCGTCTCTGGCCGAGCCCATTCCTCTTTCAACTTGTCCGGCCCCCGTTCAGAACTTCTGCCCCTGCTCGCGCGTCGTCTTGAACTCCACCTTCTGCCAATGCTTCATTGTCGTTTGGAGATTGTATATCGAACTCGCCATATAGCAAAGGTTTCCCTCCGAATCCTTCGCGAGACGATTTCTCTGCTCGGCGCAGAACTCCTTTTTCGTCTCTTCATCGGGGAACACCAGCCACCTCGCAGTCGACACATCCACGCCTTCATAGAGAGCGTCGACCTTGTACTCGGTTGCAAGGCGCTGCGCCACGATTTCAAACTGCAGCTGCCCCACGGCGCCCAGCATGAGGTTCCCGAACTCTCCTTCAAAGACCTGAATGGCGCCTTCTTCACCGAGTTCCTTCAGGCCCTGATGGAGTTGCTTGCTTTTGAGGGGATCCTTCGGCCGCGCAGAGCGAAAGAGTTCCGGAGCAAAGTACGGAATTCCTGTAAAGGCCAGAGACTCGCCTTCCGTGAGCGTGTCGCCGATATGGAGCTGCCCGTGGTTGTAGATGCCGATGATGTCGCCTGCGTAGGCTTCCTGCATCTGCACGCGCTCGTTTGCCATGAAGGTGAGCGCGTTCGGAATCTTCATCTCCCGACCCTCTCGCAGATGCCGCACCTTCATGCCGGGCGTATAGACGCCAGAGCACACTCTGAAGAATGCAATCCGATCGCGATGCCTCGGATCCATGTTGGCCTGGATCTTGAACACAAACCCCGTGAACGGCGTTTCCGTCGGCTGCACGCTGCGGCCGCCATCGCGAGGCTGGGGACTCGGCGCCCAGTCGATAAGCGCCTGCAGCACATCCTTCACGCCAAAGTTGTTGACGCCCGAGCCAAAGAACACCGGAGACTGCTTTCCGGAAAGGAACTTCTCCAGAGAAAACGGCTCGCTCGCCCCCTGCACAAGTTCCACGGAATCCCGAACTTCCCCCATCTCAAGCGGAAAGAGTTCATCAAGGCGCGGATTGTCGAGCCCTTCGATCACCTCCGTGTCTTCCTCAACATGGTCGCTTCCCGCCTTGAACCGATGCAACCGATTCTCGCGAAGCGAAAACACGCCGCGGAACGTCTTTCCCATGCCGATCGGCCACGTGATGGGGCAACACTCGAGCCCCAGGACATCCTCAATCTCGCCGAGGAGCTCCAGGGGATCCCGCACCTC
>DNLN01000092.1:4562-5765 GCA_003488465.1 Sutterella sp.
GCCTCCACGCCCTTTGCCGCATCGATCACCATGACGGCGCAGTCAACGGCCGTGAGCACGCGGTAGGTGTCTTCCGAGAAGTCCTCATGCCCCGGGGTATCGAGGAGATTGATGATGTGATCCTGGTACTCGAACTGCATCACGGAGCTTGTCACCGAAATGCCGCGCTGCTTTTCCACCTCCATCCAGTCACTCGTTGCATGCCGAGCCGCCTTGCGGCCCTTCACGGCGCCCGCCATCTGGATGGCGCCGCCAAAAAGGAGCAGTTTCTCGGTGAGCGTTGTCTTACCCGCGTCCGGGTGGGAAATAATGGCAAAGGTGCGGCGGCGCCGCACCTGCTTTTCGATGGCGGTTGGTGTCATCCTGGGAAGCTTCTCGTGAAAATCAAGGAATTGAGGGGCAGATTCTCCCGCCCTTCTCAAGCGTGGGCGCGATTTTAAAGGGTTTTGCGCCCGACGTTCGGATACGGTGACTTCTTCCCGCCTTTGCGCCTTGCCTTTTCCGTCTAGGCGAACGCACTAGATCTCTTGGTAAAAAGCAAGGGGCTTACCGCATCCCGCCCGAAGGAACGCTTAACCCCCGTACAATAGCGGCCAGTTGTATGTCCCCTTCCCCGGAGGCTCTTTTTATGAGTTACTTCCCGCACTGGAAGCTCAAGACCGAGGGCATCGTCGCCCCCGACGAGCGGCTTCCCGCCGGCCAGATGTTTGCGCTCGGCATCCAGCACGTTGTCGCCATGTTCGGCTCGACCATCCTCGCGCCGATCCTCATGGGCTTTGACCCCAATGTCGCCGTGCTGATGAGCGGTATCGGCACGCTGATCTTCTTTCTCATCGTGGGCGGCCATGTGCCGAGCTACCTGGGATCGTCCTTTGCCTTCATCGGCGTCGTGATCGCCGCAACGGGCTACGTCTCCGGAACCGGGGCCAACCCCAACATCTCCGTCGCCCTGGGCGGCATCGTCTCCTGCGGCATCGTGTACGCGTCCGTGGGCCTGATCGTCATGTCGACGGGCGTGCAGTGGATCGAGCGGCTGATGCCACCCGTCGTCACGGGTGCAGTGGTTGCGGTGATCGGCCTAAACCTTGCTCCGACCGCCGTCCGCAGCGTCGGCACGACGAACTTTGATGCCTGGATGGCGCTCCTCACGGTTCTTTGCGTGGGCGGCGTTGCTGTGTACACGCGGGGCCTGCTGCAAAAGCT
>DNLN01000092.1:5879-8775 GCA_003488465.1 Sutterella sp.
CCCATCGACTTCTCGGTGATCGGAAACGCCGCGTGGTTCGGCCTGCCGCACTTTCACTCCCCCGAGTTCCACATGGATGCGATTCTGCTCATCGTTCCCGTGGTGATCATCCTCGTTGCCGAGAACCTGGGGCACGTGAAGGCCGTGACGGCCATGACGGGCCGCAACCTTGATCCCTACATGGGCCGGGCGTTCCTGGGCGACGGTCTCGCAACGATTCTCTCTGGGTGCGTGGGCGGCACGGGCGTTACGACCTACGGCGAAAACATCGGCGTCATGGCCGCCAACCGCGTGTACTCGACGCTCCTTTTTGTGATCGCCGCCATGTTCGCCATCGTCCTTGGCTTCTCGCCCAAGTTCGGCGCCATCATCCAGACGATTCCGCAGCCGATCCTAGGCGGCACCTCGATCGTCGTATTCGGCCTCATCGCCGTTGCCGGCGCCCGGATCTGGGTCGTGAACCAGGTCGACTTCAGCCAGAACCGCAACCTCATCGTTGCGGCCGTCACGATGATCCTTGGCGGAGGCGACTTCACGCTCTCCATCTTCGGCTTCACGTTCGGCGGCATCGGCACGGCGACCTTCGGCGCCATCATCCTCAATGCCGTGATGAGCATCGGCGAGCGCAGGTAAACACCGCTTCGCCAATCGCACACCCTTCCAGAGAAGCGGGCGTTTCGATCACTCGGAACGCCCGCTTCAGCATCCGGCTCAGCAACTCTTGGCTAACGCCGCCTTGCCGCCCCGAAGGCTGCGCTCATCGCGGTCATGCGAGGCGCAGTATCCAGCTTCTGACGGAAGTTCTGCCGAGTGCCGCCGACTGACCGCTCGCCCGTTCGCATGGATAGCGACACACGGCCGCGCTTCAAGTCGACATCCTTCACCGTCACCTTGACGACCTCACCGACCTTGACGACCTCCCTCGGATCCTTCACAAAGCGGTCGGCGAGTTCCGAGACATGCACGAGCCCATCCTGATGCACGCCGATATCGACGAAGGCCCCGAACTGGGCGACGTTCGTCACCACGCCTTCCAGCTTCATCCCGGGCGTGAGATCCGAGAGCTCCTTTACTCCCTCGGCAAACTGCGCGGTCTTGAACTCAGGACGCGGATCCCGCCCCGGCTTTTCGAGCTCGCTCAGAATGTCCCGCACGGTGGGAAGCCCAAACCGGTCGTCAACGAACTCCACGGCATGCAGCCTTGCGAGCACCGCGTGGTTGCCGATGAGCTCCTTCACGGTAAGGCCCGTCTTTGCCAGAATCCGCTCCACCACGCCGTAGCTTTCCGGGTGCACGGCGGAAGCATCAAGAGGTTCAGCTCCGTCCGGAATCCTCAGGAACCCCGCCGCAAGCTCAAACGCCTTGGGGCCGACATGCGGCACGTCCAGAAGATCCCGTCTTTTTGCAAACGCGCCCTTCTGGTTCCGGTACTCTACGATCGAGCGTGCCTGCAAGCTCGAAAGGCCGGAGACCCGCGAAAGGAGCGCCCCCGATGCAGTATTGAGATCCACGCCCACCGCGTTCACGCAGTCTTCCACCACGGCATCCAGTTTGCGGGCGAGCTCCACCTGATTCACATCGTGCTGGTACTGGCCGACGCCGATCGCCTTGGGATCGATCTTCACGAGTTCCGCGAGCGGATCCTGCAGACGCCTTGCGATCGAGACGGCTCCTCGGTAGCTGACATCAAGATTCGGGAGTTCCTTTGCGGCAGCCTCTGAAGCCGAATAGACCGACGCTCCCGCTTCGCTCACCACCACCTTTTTGAGGTGCAGTTCCGGATACCGGCTGATGAGTTCCGCGGCAAGCCGCTCGGTTTCCCGGCTTGCCGTGCCGTTGCCAATCGCTATGAGCCCCGGATGGAACCGTTCGGCAAGTCTGCGAAGCGCCGCAATCGATCCCTCCCAGTCTCTTTTCGGCTCATGGGGATAGATCACCGTCACGTCCTGCACGGCCCCCGTTTCCGAAATCACGGCCACCTTGACGCCCGTGCGAATGCCAGGATCAAGGCCGATCACGCCCTTGTGCCCGGCGGGTGCGGCTAGGAGCAGATCCTTCAAGTTCGTCCCGAACACCGCAATCGCTCCTTCCTCGGCCTTTTGCCGCACGGCGGCAAAAATCTCGCTTTCAAGCGTGGCATAGCACTTCACGCGCCAGGTCCAGCGAATCACGGAGGCCATCCAGGCGTCCCCGGAACGCCCCTTGTCCTCGATCTTCCAAAAACTGGCGATCCGCGCCTGGCAGGGGTGGACGGGAAGGCTCTCCTCTTCTTCCGAGAGCCTCACCTTGACCTGCAGGATCCCCTGCGCCTGTCCTCGGAAGAGCGCGAGCGCCCTGTGCGAGGGAATGTCGCTGATCCGCTCCTCATACTCGAAATAGTCAGAGAACTTCTGCGCCTCATCAGTCTCCTTCTTCTCCGGCACAACCGTGCTCGCAACAAACCCGTTTGCAAAGAGAAACTCCCGCAAGTCCGCTCGCATGTCTGCGCTCTCGCTAAAGCGCTCCGCGAGAATGTCCCGCGCGCCGTCCAGGGCCGCCTTGGCGTCAGAAACGCCCTTGGCGGCATCCACAAACGCCTGCGCCTCTTCCTGCGGATCCTTTTCGGGGTGCGCTAGGAGCAGCTCCGCCAGAGGCTCCAGCCCCGCTTCCCTGGCGATCTGAGCGCGCGTGCGGCGTTTCGGGCGATACGGGAGGTACAGGTCTTCAAGGCGCTGCTTGCTCTCGGCGCTCTCGATCAAGCCCTTCAACTCCTCGGTCAGCTTTCCCTGGGCAGCAATGCTCTCGAGAATGACGCTCCGCCGCTCCTCAAGGTCCCTGCCGTAAGCAAGCTTTTCCTCCAGATCCCGCAGCTGGGTATCCGTAAGTCCCCCTGTCGCCTCCTTGCGGTAGCGGGCGA
>DNLN01000009.1:0-10167 GCA_003488465.1 Sutterella sp.
TGTAGCCGCGGCGGTACTCGAACTTGTCGACGGCCTTCATGAGGCCCAGGTTGCCTTCCTGGATGAGGTCGGTCATCGCCAGGCCCCTGTTCACGTACGCCTTGGCGATCGAAATCACCAGGCGCAGATTCGCCTCGATCATCTTGGCCTTGGCGGCCGAGAGGTTCGTCTGCGCAAGCTTCATCTGCTTGGCGTAGTCGCGCTGGTCGCCGATCGAGAGCAGCGCGCTTCTTTCGGCGCTGGCAAGACGCTTCTGCTGCTCGATCAGCAGATCCCTGTGATCGGCGATCCGAGCGCCCCAGGGGGTGCCGTTCGCGATCAGCTCGTCAAGCCACGCGGGATCGGCGTAGCGGGTCTGCATGGCGGTGATGAATTCGTCAACCGGCATCTTGCAGCGTTCGACCATCACCGAGCGCATGCGCTTCAGGGTGCTGTTGACGACCTCCATGCTGCCCGTGATGTGATCGGTGAGCGCAACCACGGTCTTGGTGGCAAAGCGCACCGGCGAGAGCAGACTGGTGATCTCGGCGCGGTGCTTGCGGCAGCTCTCGGCCTTCTTCGGATCGGAGAAGTCGGCCTTCAGGGCCTCGAGGTGTTCGCGGCACTCGGCAAAGAGCTTGAGCGCACGCTCCTTGAGCTCCTCGAGCTGCTCCTCGGTCATGGCGGCGGCGCCGATGTCGGTGGTCTCGCCCTCCTCGTCGGTCTCGGCCTCGACATCGCCCGGCTTGTCGTTGAATCCGTCGATCACCTGGTCGACCGGCGTCTCGCCGCTTTCAAGCGAGGCGGCCATCTCAAGAAGCATCTCGACAGCCATCGGGTGCTGGATGACGCTTGCAAGAAGCTTGCCGCGGTAGAGCTCGATCAGTTTGGCAACCTCGATTTCCTGGGCGCGGTTGAGCAGTTTGTGCGTTCCGACGCCGCGCAGGTAGGCGCGAAGCGGATCCTTGGAAAGGCCCACGCTCTCCTCGGGCGAGAGTTCTTCAGCGGCATCCTCGTCGCTGATCTCGTCATCGTCCGAGACGGTCTCGCTCATCACGAGGTCGTCGGCGCTGGGGGGCGTGTCAAACACCTGAATGCCCAGGCGCTGGAGCTTTTCGGTCAGATCCTCGAGAGCCTCTTCGTTCTTGAGCGCATGCTCGGGCAGATTGTCGTTGATTTCGACAATCGTCACCCAGCCGCGGGAGCGTCCGAGACGCACCAGCGTGCCGTAGCCGTTCTTCGAGGAGCCCTGGTCCTCGATTGACGTTCCCGTGCTTTCAGCCGCCTCAACAGCGTCGGCGAACTTGTCGAGATCGGCGAGTTCGGAGAGATCCTCGCCGTCCTCGTCTTCGCTCATCAGCTCGACGGGATCCGCATCGGCGCCCTCTTCGTCATCCTCGTCCTCGGGCTTGGCCTTTGCCTTTGCCTTGCTCTTTTTTGCGGAGGCCTTGGCCGCAGTCTCGGCCTGCTTGGCGGGGGCCGCCTTGCGGGTGCGGGACTTCTTTGCCGGAGCAGCCTTTTCCGCAGCCTCTTCGGCCTGCTGCAGACGCTGCTCGAAGATCTCGTCGGGAACGATCTCGATGTCCCCGGGAACCTTCACCATGGGCTGCTTGAGGAATTCAGTGAGCTCTTGCTTGGTAATCTTGTTTTCAGCCATCTTGTTTTTCTTAATAGACCAGTTTTTCAGGCACCCGCGTCAAATTTTTGGGGGCAAAAAGCCCCTCTTCGGCCAGTTTCTGTCGACACCAGCAAAAGATCGATTCAAAGTGGGACGCCCTTTCTTTAGATAACCCGTTTTTCATGGAGCCCGGCGTCTGGCGCCAGCCTCCGTTCTGTTTACCTGCCGGCTGTTTGTCAACAGACAAACAGAAGATGCCGCAGACGTTTGGCATGCAGCATCCAAGTTACGGACACACCGGCAATAAGGGCTGAAAGCTTTCGTTGTGACTTGATCCTGTCTGAATCCGTCGCACAACAACGAATCATTGATCCGGCATGCCCTGATTCGCGCCGCGGCCTCCGAGGGCTTTTCGGGCTCCTCTCCTGGGCGTGTTTCGCATATCACAAACACAGGCGCGATCGTGGATTATATTCATCCAAAAATGAAAGTCAAGAGCAAAATTTAAATTTTTTCCCATTCGCCTAGGAACGGGTGTTCTGCAGGCCCTGCCGGCCTCCAAAAACATTTCGGGAGCCGCGGAAAGACTGCTCTCCGGGCTCCCGAAAAACCTTTCTGGGAGTGCTGCCGCTCTTTTAGCGGTTCGTGAGTTTCTTGATCACGTACGTGACGATGCCGAAGCTCTCCCACTCATCGAGCTCCTCCGGATAGATGTCCGAGTACAGGGCGGTCGTGCTTTCCGGATGCAGATACACCATTCCCCTCTCGTCCTTCAGAAAACGCTTCACCGTGAACTCGTTGTTCACGCGCATCACCACGATGTCGCCCACGCGGGCGACCTTGCTGCGGTCGACGAGAATCAGATCGTGGTCATCGATTCCCGCCGCGTTCATCGACTCTCCGCGCACGCGCATCACGCAGGTCGTCTTGGCGTTGGAGATGAGCACCTTGTTGAGATCGATGTCCTTCTTCTCGTAGTCTTCGGCCGGAGACGGGAACCCGGCCTGCACGCCGGACTCAAAGAGCGGAAGCATCTTGAACTTCCCCTGCTCCTTGATGCCGTTCGGCACCTTTTCGGAAATCTGGGTATCCGACGCGAGCCCGTTATTGAGCATATCGCGCAACCACTTCGTGCCGCCCAGCTTGCGGAACAGGCTCTTTTGTTCCTTGGTCATGCGGGCTACGACCATCTCCTCGAGCTTCTTGCCTTCGACCGGGCGTCTGCCTGCACCCGGGCGCCTGCCGCCGCGAGTCGAGGTCTTCTTTACTGTCTCTGAGGTCACGGATACCCCCCCCCTACTTTGATTTTGTATGCGCTTATCTTTTGATTGTGTATAATAAATTTGGATAAGTGCTGTTCTATTTCATAGCATTGTATCGATAAAATTTCAGATTCTCAAATGCCCCGTGATCTTTTTGCATTAGTTGACGGAAACACCTTTTACGCCAGTTGTGAAAAGGTTTTTCGCCCTGATCTTGCCCACGCTCCCGTCGTCGTGCTCTCGAACAACGACGGCTGCGTCGTCACGCGCTCGCAGGAGGCAAAGCGATTGGGAATCCGGCGCGGAACGCCGTTTTTCAAAATCAAAGAGATGGCCCGGAGCGAAGGCGTTGCGGTCTTTTCCTCGAACTACGAGCTCTACCAGAGCCTCTCGAACCGCATGATGGGAACGATCGCCACGCTCTGCCCGCGCATCGAACCCTATTCTATCGACGAGTGCTTTGCGGACCTCACGAGCCTGGACGAGCAGGCAAGCGACATCGGACGGATGATCCGCAGCCGCGTGCGGCAGTGGGTGGGCATCAGCGTGTGCGTGGGCATCGGTCCCACGAAGACGCTCGCCAAACTTGCCAATCACCTTGCCAAGGACTATCCAGCCTTGGGAGGCGTGCTCAACTGGGACGATCTCGCGCCCGGGCGGCAGCAAAAGGCCCTATCGATCGTTCCCGTGGGAGAGATCTGGGGGATCGGCGGGCGGATCGGCGAGAGGCTGCGCGCCGAGGGCGTCAGCACGGCGCTTGACTTTGCCCGGCTCGAGAGCCGCTGGGTGCGAAGCCGCTTCGGGGTCACGCTCGAGCGCACGCTCCGGGAGATCAACGGCGTGAGCTGCCTGCCGTTCGAAGCCGAAAAGCCCCTGCCGGCGACGATCTGCCGCTCGCGCAGCTTCGCCGCGGAGACCGACGACGTGAACGCACTGCTCACCGCTGCAAGCGTTCACACGGCCGAGGCCGCGAAAAAGCTCCGCCAGGGCCGCCAGTGCGCAAGCCGCATCACGGTCTTTCTCCTTACCAACCGCTTCAAGCCCGAGCAGCCCCAGTGGACGCTGACCGACAGCCTGCCCCTTGCCGAGCCCACGAACGATTCGCTCGAGCTCATCCGGACCGCCTGCGACATCGTGCGGAGCGTGCACCGCCCCGGCGTCTTCATCAAGAAGGCCGGAATCATCCTCGAGGGGATCGTGCCCGAGGGAGAAGGCATCGAGCGGGATCTTTTCTCGGCCGACAGGGATCTGAGGCGCGCAAGGCGAAGCCGCCTGATGGCCACGCTGGACAAGCTCGAGGAGCGGTTCGGTGCGGGCGTTGTCGCAACCGCCGGCACGCACCTGTCCGAGGGCTGGAAAATGCGCCGGGATCTGCTTTCTCCCTGCTACACGACGCGCATCGAGGACGTGGCCGTCGTGCACTGAAGCTGCCGCAGTTTTTTCCGCTCCGGTCGGCGGCAAGGATTGCTCTTTCAGTTCGAAGCGGCTCCGACTCCGCGCTCCCTTCGCTTTTGAAGAAATTTCTGCGCATCAAGCGGCCGGCCGAATGTCCCGATCCGCTCCACGCCAGCAGGCACGGGGACTGCCGAATAGGTCTCCTGCGATAGCCTCTCAAGCCTCAAGAGCTCGGGAGAGCCCGCGGGCAGCAGGCGGCGCTTCTCATAGAGCGGGTGGTCCTTCGTGGTTGCATCATTGCTTGCCGGCGTATGGAACTGCAGCTCCATGAAGTGGTTCGAGCGATCGCAGAACACGAGATTGAGCCCTCGGTACGGAACGCTGCCGTCGGTCCAAGCGTTCCAGAGCGAGCCGAGCTCATAGCCGCGGGATGAAAGCTCGCTGATCATCCGCCTCGCCCCGTCCGTGTACCGGTCCTCGGTGAACAGAACCGTGTAGCGCACGAGGTCGGTGAGATCGGTGATGGGCCTTGGGGTTGTTCTCAGACGCATCTTCTCGTAGGTTGAAGACGGACTCTTGAGGCGCGTGATCAGCTTCACGGGTCGCCCTCCGAGCGACTCGGCCACTTCGACGATGTCGCGGCGGATGCGCATTTCGCTGCGAAGCGCGTTGCGGTAATAGCGGCGCTCCTCGCGGCTCAGTTTCTCAAGCGCCGCATGGTCCCCCGGCTTCCAGTTGGCAAGCACCTCGGCCTCGTCATGCGCAAAGGCAAGGCACAGAATCGGAAAGTTCGCGTTTCCGGAGGGATCGGAGAGCCTGCCCACCAGCTCGCTGCGGCTGACGGGCGCACTGCAGGCGTCCTCCGGCGTCCTGTACTCGATGACGAACTTGAGGTCGCTGCGGTCGCGAATCGCTTCGGACACCGCTCGCCCGAAATGCATCCAGCGGTCGGTCTCCAGGCGCACCGCCGCACCCTGCGGCGCATTTCTCACCGAGCGGCCGAGCGCCGACTCGTACTGCTGGTACGACGTGCTTGAGAGCAGACGGATCTGCTCGAATCCCGCACTCTCAATCGAGACCGAAGTGGAAGCGATCGCGCTCGAACCGAGGACGAGGACAGAGGCAACCGATGCAGCAAGTGTTCGAATCATGAGGATCTTCTCCCAGAGCCAATGCGTGACCGACTGCGCTTGAAGAAGCGCCCGAAGTCAAGGTCAATTCCCAGCCGATGACAAACATACCGCGAAAAGGGACATTTTTGAACTGCGGAATCGCTCCAGGCCGGCTCGTTAAGACGAAGATTCGTCTGTTTTGCACGTTGCACCTGGAAAAGTACTGTGCATCCTGACGTATCTACTGTTCAGACTGCGTGGCTCAGCAACTGAAAATTCAGTCCGAAACGAGAGGCCGCATCCCCGAATTGTCAACTTTTTTCAGGACAAGACAGCTTCTCCATTCTGCTCGCGTAGTACTTGGCGATCAGCGCGCCGCTCAAGTTGTGCCAGACGCTGAAGATCGCCCCCGGAACGCTCGCAAGCGGAAACGCCGCAAAGTGCATCACGGCTAGCGCTGAGGCGAGGCCCGAGTTCTGCATGCCCACCTCGATGCTCACGGCTGCGCACTTTTTGAAGGGCATCCCGAGCGCACGGCTGACCGCATACCCGAGGCCAAGGCCGATCAGGTTGTGCAGCATGACGACGAGGATGACGATGAAGCCGCCCGTAAGCAGTCTTGCGGCGCTGTGGGAGACAACGATCGCCACGACAATCGCGATCACGATCGAAGAAAACGCCGGCAGGTAATCCGTCACGCTTTTCGTGAGATTCGGCAGGAACTTCTGGCACGCGAGACCGGCTGCGATCGGAGCGATCACGACATAGACGATGCTGAGCAGCATGCCGACGGCATCAACTTCGACCATGGTGCCGGCAAGCAAAAGAACGAGCAGCGGCGTCACCACGGGCGCAAGCAGCGTCGAGACGGCGGTCATGCCTACGGAGAGCGCAAGGTCGCTCCTTGCCAGATAGGCGATCACGTTGGAGGCGGTCCCGCCAGGGCAGCAGCCGACGAGAATCACGCCGATCGCCAGATCCTTTGGCAGATTGAACCCGACGACCAGGAGCCATGCCACAAGCGGCATCACCGTGTACTGGGCGAGACATCCGATCACGACATCCCTTGGGCGGCTGAAGACCACCTTGAAGTCATGGGGCGAGAGCGTCAGACCCATGCCGAACATGATGAGCCCCAGCATCGGATTGATGGTCCTGGTTGGAATCGCCGTGAACAGGTCAGGCATCAGAACGGCAGCCGCCGCCGTGAGAAACACGAGCGCGGCCATCCAGCGGGAGATGAAATTGCAAAGCTGCTTCACAGAAAAAGTCCTCACGGATCAGGAACTGTCAGCGTACTCCTGATTGTGCCGGTCTGCACCTTCCGGAAAACACGGAGAGACAAAGGAGTATGCCCGCTTTGAATATTTTTGAAACTCGAGTTTTAATTAAATGCAAAGTTAACTAGTGCAAACGGGCGTCTGCCCCCATCCCGAACCGGGCGGATGCCCTTAGCCGCCTTCTGGCCGCACCCGGTACACGAGCACATAGGCCGCAGGCAGAGAAAGCAGCGTCAGCACCGTCGCCACCATGAGGCCGCCCATGATCGAGAACGCCATCGGCCCCCAAAAGAGCGTCGGTGCAATCGGCACCATGCCGAGGATCGCCGCAACGGCGGTCAGCATGATGGGCCGGGCCCGGATCTTCGCGGCGCTCACGAGCGCGTCCCATCGTCTGCTGCGGTAACCGTACCTGAATGCGCTCTAGCGCGCGAAGCCGTGGCCGAGCCTCGCAAATCCAGGGACCCGTGTCGATAATGGCTAGAGTTCATAGGAATAAAAACCATTGTTGGATTTTTTCCTATGAAATTTAGCCGGAGCGGCTGACGCCGGAAACTTCTTTGTCGCCGACCGCCTGAGCGGCATCGAGATTGCGCGGCCGGTCATCGCCTGCTGCACTTCCGAGATCGTTTCCATCAGCAGAAACGGGCGTCTGGCGACGGCCATCCGCTTGACCTGCTCTGAAAATACACGGGGGAACTTTTACACATTTGTGGAATTGCTTAAAACATTTGTGAAATTACTCAAAGCAGCGCGACTCAGCCCCTTCACATTTGACGCTTTGCGCAGCAGCCGGCTGCAAAAAACGGCGGGGCCGAATGGGCGCACCGCCGTTCTGTGAGCAGTCAAGGGAAGACTCAGGCCTTCTCGGCAAGCAGCGCCTTGATGCAGGCCTCAACCTTGGCCATGTCAGCCGTGGGTTCAAAGCGCGCGACGACATTGCCCTTGCGGTCGACGACGAACTTCGTGAAGTTCCACTTGATGTCTGACTTGGACGCCCAGTCGGGATCGTCCTTGGCGAACATCTCCTCAAGCAGCTTCTTGTACTGGTGCTCGTCAAACCCGGCAAAGCCCTTCTCGCTCTTGAGGAACGTATACAGGGGCAGTTCGTTCGCACCGTTGACGTCGGCCTTCTTCATCTGCGGGAACGTCGTGTTGAAGTGCATCGTGCAGAACTCGTGGATTTCCTCGTCCGTGCCGGGCGCCTGTCCGCCGAACTGGTTGCAGGGAATGTCGAGGATCTCAAGGCCCGCCTCATGGTAGTCCTTGTAAAGCTGCTCGATGGGGGCGTACTGGGGCGTAAAGCCGCAGCCGGTGGCGGTATTGACGATGAGGATCACCTTGCCGCGGTAGTCCTTGAGCGGAAGCTTTTCGCCCTTGCCGGTCAGAAGTTCATAGTCGTAGATCATTTTCGGTACCTTATAACGCGTCGGATGCCGTGCAGTCTACCGCAGGCGGTGCGCCGCAAACGCAGCCGGCCGCCCGAATTGAATTCAGGCAGCCGGACTTGTCGGTGCGCGGTAAGCGAGAGCTCAGCCTTTAGAAGGCCGGGACAACGGCACCCTGGTACTTCTCGTTGAGGAACTGCTTGACGGCGGGCGAAGTGAGAGCCTTCGCAAGCTTGTCGAGTTCGTCGCGCTTGTCGCCGGTGCGGATCGCAACGACGTTGGCATACGGAGAATCCTTCGGCTCGGAGAAGATGGCGTCCCGGGTCGGATTGAGGTTGGCGCCGAGCGCGTAGTTGGAGTTGATCACGGCGGCATCAACGTCGGAGAGCGTGCGGGGGAGCGTTGCCGCCTCGAGCTCGATGATCCGGAAGTGCTTGACGTTGTTGCGGATGTCGGCGATCGTCGCCTTGACGCCCACGCCGGGCTTGAGATCAAAGAGACCGGCCTTGGCAAGGATGGCAAGCGCGCGGCCGCCGTTCGTCGGATCGTTCGGGATGGCGATCGCGGCCTTCCTCTTGAGATCCTTGAGGTTCTTGACCTTGTTGGAGTACACGCCCATCGGCTCGATGTGCACGCCCGTGAGCACGGAGAGCTTCAGGCCGCGGCTCTCGCTGAAGGACTCCAGATACGGAACGTGCTGGAAGAAGTTCGCGTCAAGCTCCTTGTCGGCGAGCGCAATGTTCGGCTGCACGTAGTCGGTGAATTCGATCACCTTGAGGTCGATGCCCTGCTTCTTGAGCTCGGGAGCGACAAAGTGCAGGATGTCGGCATGCGGCACGGGAGTGGCGCCAACCTTGAGCACGGTGTCGGCGGCAAAGGCCTGAGCGGAAAAGCCTGCAACCGAAACGGCCAGAGCGGCGGCGGCAGCGGCAAAAGTACGGCGATTCATGAGTGTGGCTCCTTGGATATGTGAAAATC
This sequence comes from Sutterella sp., assembly GCA_003488465.1. GTDB lineage: Bacteria > Pseudomonadota > Gammaproteobacteria > Burkholderiales > Burkholderiaceae_F > Duodenibacillus. The sequence goes on from DNLN01000009.1 coordinate 9,013, forward strand.
GGTTCCTTGCGCATCTATGGCGCGAAATTCCGGTCATTGTACGGGAAGTGCGTCCTGTCAAAGGCCTGAATGCGCTGAAAAGTTGAGGTATTACTAAACGTCTAGCTCGACATCGTCCCCGTGCAGCTCCATCCAGCTGCGCCGTCCGCTCGCCTCGCCCTTTGCCATGAGCAGCTCCATCACGGCGTCGGTCTGGGCCTTCTCGATGCCGCCCATCGTCACGGGAAGGAGCTTGCGGGTGTCGGGATGGAATGCGGCTTCGGCGAGCTGCTCCTCCTTCATCTCGCCCAGGCCCTTGAAGCGGGAGATGTTGAGCTTGTCGGTGTTGTAGCCGTCCTTGGCGAGCTTGGCAAGGGTGCGCTTCAAGTCCTTGTCGTCACCGCAGTACACCTTCTTTTCAGCCTTTCTGCCCTGCTTGGGCACATCCACGCGAAAGAGCGGCGGCTGAACGATGAACACGTGTCCCTGGCGGATGAGTTCGGGGAAGTGCCGGTAGAACAGCGTGAGCAGCAGCACCTGGATGTGGCTGCCGTTGACGTCGGCATCGGCAAGGATGCAGATCTTGCCGTAGCGCAGGCCCTTCAGGTCGACATCCTCTCCGGGCTTGTGGGGGTCGACGCCGATCGCAACGGCGATGTCGTGAATCACCTGCGAGGCGAAGATCCTGTCGCTGCCCACCTCCCAGGTGTTGAGCACCTTGCCGCGCAGCGGCAGTACCGCCTGGCATTCCTTGTCCCGGCCCTGCTTGGCCGTGCCGCCGGCGCTGTCGCCCTCAACGAGGAAGATTTCGTTGCGCGAGATGTCGGTCGACTCGCAGTCGGTGAGCTTGCCGGGAAGAACGGCAACGCTCGAGCCCTTCTTCTTTTCGACCTTCTTGCTCGCCCTCTGGCGGCTCTGAGCCTGGCGGATCACGAGCTCGGCAAGCTTCTTGCCCTGCTCGACATGGTCGTTGAGCCAGTATTCAAACTGCGGGCGCACGAAGCTCGAGACAAGGCGCAGCACGTCGCGGCTCGTCAGCTTCTCCTTGGTCTGGCCCTGGAACTGCGGGTCGAGCGCCTTGGCCGAAAGCACGAAGCTTGCGCGCGAGAAGATGTCCTCGGGCAGGAGCTTTACGCCCTTCACCATGAGGCCGTGCGCCTCCATAAAGAGTTTCAG
>DNLN01000009.1:10300-10467 GCA_003488465.1 Sutterella sp.
CTTTCCCTGCGCACCGGGCCGAACTCGGTCCAGGCGACGACCCAGGAGGCGCCTTCGCCGGCGGAAAAGCCCTCGGTCGCCTCATCGGCCCAGCCGCTCTGCTCGAACGGCTCGATGAAGGGCTGCTCGGGAAGTTCGGCAAGCAGGTACTCGCGCAGGCCCCCGGC
>DNLN01000012.1 GCA_003488465.1 Sutterella sp.
GCAGGAATTTCTTCAACCGAATAGTCAGCACCCATTGTCTCGTCATGCCAATAGATGGCTTTCATCTTCACGAGGTCAACTACTCCCTTGAAGCTTTCCTCTGCACCGATAGGTATAACAATTGGACATGGTGTTGCGCCCAACACTTCCTTCATCTGTCGTACCACTTCAAAGAAGTCGGCACCCGAGCGGTCCATCTTGTTCACATATCCTATACGTGGCACATTGTATTTATCAGCTTGTCTCCACACTGTTTCCGATTGTGGTTCTACACCACCGACAGCACAGTAAGCAGCCACAGCACCGTCGAGTACACGCAGCGAACGTTCAACTTCTGCAGTGAAGTCCACGTGTCCCGGAGTGTCGATGAGGTTGATTTTGTACTTGTTGTTGTTCCAGTTCCAGTATGTGGTTGTGGCAGCCGATGTAATAGTGATTCCGCGCTCTTGTTCCTGTTCCATCCAGTCCATGGTGGCGGCGCCATCATGCACTTCGCCGAGCTTGTGGTTCACGCCCGTGAAGAACAGGATACGTTCGGTCGTCGTGGTCTTGCCCGCGTCAATGTGGGCGGAAATACCGATATTGCGGTAGCGCGAGATCGGGGTTGTACGAGCCATGACTACTCTCTTGTGTTGTGTGCCGGATGCCTGCCGCTAGGCGCGCATCCAGCACAGGATTGATCGGATCGGAAGAATTAGAACCGGAAGTGAGAGAAGGCCTTGTTGGCATCAGCCATACGATGGACTTCATCACGCTTCTTGACGGCACCGCCTCGGTTTTCAGAGGCATCCAACAGCTCACCAGCCAAGCGTTGGGGCATCGACTTCTCGCTGCGGGACTTGGCGCTTTCGCGCAGCCAGCGCATGGCGAGAGCCATACGGCGGACGGGACGCACTTCAACGGGCACCTGGTAGTTGGCACCGCCGATGCGGCGGCTCTTCACTTCAACCAGGGGACGCACGTTGTTCAGAGCGGCCGTGAACACCTCAAGGGCATTCTTACCGGTTTTCTCTTCGATCTGGGAGAGCGCACCATAAACGATGCGCTCGGCGACGGACTTCTTTCCGTCAAGCATAACGACGTTGATGAACTTGGAGATCTCAACGCTGCCGAACTTGGGATCGGGCAGAATTTCGCGTTTGGGAACTTCGCGACGACGGGGCATTTCTTTTCCTCTTTCGTTGTCTTCAGTCTTGAAAGCTGCGGCTCATAAAGTTGTTTGCCTGGCTTTCATATTGTTCTTATGCAGCACCATCTGGGCTGCGACTTACTCGGCCCTTTTCTCTGCGGGGCCGTCCTTTACGGCTGACAAACTGTCGCCGCGAATTACGCAGCCTTCGGGCGCTTGGCGCCGTACTTGGAGCGTGCCTGCTTGCGATCCTTCACGCCCTGGGTATCCAGAGAGCCGCGAACGATGTGATAGCGCACGCCGGGCAGATCCTTCACACGGCCGCCACGGATCAGAACCACGGAGTGTTCCTGAAGGTTGTGGCCTTCGCCGCCGATGTAGGAAATCACCTCGAAGCCATTGGTCAGGCGCACCTTGGCGACCTTACGCAGAGCCGAGTTCGGCTTCTTCGGGGTGGTCGTGTAGACCTTGGTGCACACGCCACGCTTCTGCGGGCAGTTCTTAAGAGCAGGGCTCTTGCTTTTTTCATGCGTAAGCTCACGGGGCTTGCGCACAAGTTGATTGATTGTGGGCATTTTGTCCTAGATGTAAAACCTTCCGCCTTGGCTCCTTGCGGGCTCCGCAGCGGATAAAAGTTGCTGGTGAAGTTACCTTCCCCGAGACGAAAATCAGTGGGGTGCTTTGAAAGACTTGGAGCACAAGCCCTCCTCCGCACTCTGAACCCGGACTCGGAAAAGACTGCGATTTTCACCCTTTTTGCAAGCATTGTCAAGGCCTTATGGGTGAAAATGCCCGAATCCCTGCGACAGAGGGCAGATCTTGTGGCGTTTGGGCTCACCGCCACAAGCCGAAAAAAGGGCGGGAGCCCGTGAAGGATTCCCACCCTTTCTGCCGCCCCGGCGTTCCCGTCGGGCGGCGTGCGGTTCAAGTTCCGCTTACTCGCTCTTTTCCTCGGAAGCCTCGCCGGCGGCTGCAGGCTCGTGCTTGGCAAAGAGCTCCTCGGCGGCGCGGCGCGCGGCCGACAGACCCGTGCTGGAGGCTTCGGTATCCATCAGCACTTCGTCGGTCATGCGCCTGGCCTCCTCGCGATCCTCGGCGGACTCGAAGAGTTCGTCCGCGGCGCGGCGCGCTTCGGACTGCTCCTGAGCAAGGCTCATCTCCATGCGCTCCTTGGCGCGATGCGCCTTGTGGTACGCAAGGCCCGTACCGGACGGGATCAGACGGCCCACGATCACGTTCTCCTTCAGACCGCGCAGCTCGTCGCGCTTGCCCATGATGGCAGCCTCGGTGAGCACTCGGGTCGTTTCCTGGAAGGAAGCGGCCGAAATGAACGAATCGGTGGAGAGCGAAGCCTTGGTGATGCCGAGCAGCACGTTCTCGTAGCGGGCCGGCGTCTTGCCTTCGGCGATCACGCGATCGTTCTCGTCGAGCATTTCGCTCCTCTCGACCTGTTCGCCCGGGATGAAGCGGGTGTCGCCCGGATCGGTGATCTGCACGCGGCGCAGCATCTGGCGGACAATCACTTCGATGTGCTTGTCGTTGATCTTCACGCCCTGCAGACGGTACACGTCCTGAACCTCGTCCACGATGTAGCGGGCGAGCTCCTCGATGCCGAGCAGGCGCAGAATGTCGTGCGGATCGGCCGGGCCCTCGACGATTTCTTCACCGCGCTGGACAACCTGACCGTCGTGCACGAGGATCTGCTTGTCCTTGCTGATGAGGAATTCGTGCTCCACGCCATCCTTGTCGGTAATGATGAGGCGCTGCTTGCCCTTGGTCTCCTTGCCGAAGGTGACGGTACCCGTCTCCTCGGCGAGCATGCCGGCATCCTTCGGGCTGCGGGCTTCGAAGAGTTCGGCAACGCGCGGCAGACCGCCGGTAATGTCTCGGGTCTTTTGGGATTCGCGCGGGATACGTGCGAGCACCTCGCCCTGATGGATCTTCTGGCCATCGCGAACCACGATCACGGCGCCGACCGGCAGCTGGATCGTCACGGCGTGCTCGGTGCCGGGGATTCTGACCTCTTCACCGTTTTCGTCAACGAGATGCACGACCGGGCGAATCACGTTCTGGGCCGAAGAACCCTTCTTGCCGCCCTTTTGCGTCGTCACCGTGCGCTTCGGGTCGATCACGACCATGGAGCTCAGGCCGGTGACTTCGTCAACCTGGTTCATCACCGTGACGTTGTCGACGACATTCTCAAAGCGGACGGTACCGGCGTACTCGGTGATGATCGGCAGGGTCATCGGGTCGAATGCGGCGAGCTGACGGCCTGCCTCAACCACCTCATCGGGGCGGATCTTGAGGGTTGCGCCGTACGGCACCTTGTGACGCTCTCTCTCGCGGCCCGTCTCAGGATCGACGATGACGAGCTCGCCCGAGCGGGAAATCACGATGAGTTCCTGCTTGCCGTTCTGCACGTAGCGCATGGCCGGGCTGAAGCTCACCACGCCGGCGTTCTTCGCCTCGACGCTCGAAGCCACGGCGGCACGGGAAGCCGCACCACCAATGTGGAACGTACGCATCGTAAGCTGCGTGCCCGGTTCGCCGATCGACTGAGCGGCGATCACGCCGACGGACTCGCCGGCGTTCACGAGCGTGCCGCGGCCGAGATCGCGGCCGTAGCACTTGGCGCACAGGCCATAGCGGGTCTGGCAGGTGAGCGGCGTGCGCACCTTGACCGCATCGACGCCGTCGGCGTCGAGCTTGTCGCAGATATCTTCGTCGATCAGCGTGCCGGCGGGCACCAGGACGTTCTGGTTGCTGTCGAACACGTCCTCGGCGGTCACGCGTCCAAGGATGCGGTCGCGCAGAGCCTGAATGACTTCACCGCCCTCGACGAGCGCGCGCATCACAACGCCGTTCGTGGTTCCGCAGTCGTCCTCGGTCACCACCAGATCCTGCGTCACATCAACGAGTCGGCGGGTCAGGTAACCGGAGTTTGCCGTCTTCAGAGCCGTATCGGCGAGGCCCTTGCGGGCGCCGTGGGTCGAAATGAAGTACTGCAGAACGTTCAGACCCTCGCGGAAGTTCGAGGTGATGGGCGTCTCGATAATGGAGCCGTCGGGCTTGGCCATCAGGCCGCGCATGCCGGCGACCTGACGAATCTGAGCCGCGGAACCTCGGGCACCGGAGTCAGCCATCATGTAGATGGAGTTGAACGATTCCTGGGTGGTCTTGTTGCCATGGCGGTCGACAACGGGCTCGCTCGAGAGCTCGGCCATCATGACCTTGCCCACTTCGTCAGCCGTACGGCCCCAGATATCGATCACCTTGTTGTAGCGCTCGCCCTTGGTCACAAGGCCGCTCGTGTACTGCTCCTCGATGGTCTTGATTTCCTCTTCGGCGGCGGCAACGAGCTTGGTCTTCTGCGCCGGGACGGTCATGTCGCCGATGCAGATCGAGATGCCGGCCAGCGTTGCGAGGCGATAGCCGTTGTCCTTCAGCTTGTCGGCGAACATCACCGTGGCGCGCAGGCCGCACTTGCGGAAGCATCGGTTGATGAGCTTGGCGATCTCCTTCTTCTTGAGGGTGCGGTTGAGCTCGGCAAAGCTCATGCCGTCCGGAAGAATCGAAGAGAGCAGCGCACGACCGGCGGTCGTCTCGTAGCGCTTGACGATCGGGGTCTTCTCACCCGTCTCCTTGTCGACGAGCACCTCGCGGATACGCACCGTGCAGCGGGTCTGCAGCACGATGGCGTGCGCGTCAAGGGCGCGCTGCACTTCGGCGATGTCCTCGAAGAACATGCCTTCACCCGGCGCATTCACGCGCTCGCGGGTGGCGTAGTACAGGCCGAGCACCATGTCCTGGGACGGAACGATCGAAGGATCGCCGTTCGCGGGGAAGAGCACGTTGTTCGAGCTCATCATGAGGCAGCGGGCTTCAAGTTGTGCTTCGAGCGAGAGCGGAACGTGCACGGCCATCTGGT
>DNLN01000123.1:0-1413 GCA_003488465.1 Sutterella sp.
AGCAGGGCATCGTCGACGGTCAGGAGAATCCCACGAACGGCATCAACATTCCGCTCAAGGTGTGGACCTGGCACAAGTACTCCACCGACTGGCACTACATGATCGATCCGCTCTTCTTCTCGGCGAACAGGAAGGTCTGGAACGAGTTCTCCGAAAGGGACAAGAAGATCATCGAGGAGTGCGCCAAGGACGCCGAGAAGTACAGCAAGGCGCTCTCGCGCGTGGGTCTGGATGACGGCTCGGCCCTCAAGTACCTGGAGTCGATCGGCAAGGTTCCCGCAGTGACCGATCCCTATGCCGAGCAGGCCAAGCACGGCATGACCGTGACGCGCTTTACGCCCGAGCAGGTCAAGGTCTTTTATGACGCCACGAAGTCGGTGCGCGCCAAGTGGACCAAGAACATCGGCCCCGCGCTCGTGAAGGCTGCCGAAGCCGACATGGCTGCCGCAAGGTAAACCCTCGCCTGGAAACCGGCTGATTTTCAGAATGCCCCAGGGGGCCGCTTGGACGCGCTGTTCCGGGCGGCCTCTTTGGCAGGATGCGTGAAAAAAGAGAGAGAAGGGGACGCGCCTTAAATGCTGAAGTTTCTGGATTCCTACTTTGAAGAGATTCTCGGCGGGCTGCTGCTTGCCGTGATGGCGGTGATCGCCTTTGCCAACGTCATCGTGCGCTACTGCACGAACCTGTCGTTCTCCTCGAGCGAGGAGCTCACGGTGAATCTCTTTGTCTGGATCGTGCTTCTTGGAACCTCCCGCGCGTTCCGCGAGGGCGGCAACTTCAGCATGAACGTGATCTTCAATGCACTCCCCCGCAAGGCAAAGAACGCGCTCACGATCCTTGGCGCGGTCTGTACGACGCTCTTTTTCCTCATGCTCATCTGGCAGGGCGTCGTGGAGGTGATGGACGAGGTCGAGCTCGAGGTCGTCTCCGAGTCGCTCGCGATTCCCGTTTGGATCTACACCGTCGCCGTGCCGCTCTTTTCTGTCCTGATCCTGGTGCGGCTTGCGCAGCATACGGTTCGGGAACTTCGGGGGCGGCAGCGCGATTTTGACCTGGAGGGCAGATGATGGACTGGCTCTCCGATCCGTGTTTCTGGCTCATGGCGACGTTTGTCGTCATGCTTGCGCTGCGGGTGCCGATTGCGATCAGCCTTGGACTGGCGGCGATGATCGTGGGATGGCAGTGGGATCTTGGGATCACCATGTTCTCCTACAACTTCTTTGCCGGCATCGCAAAAGTGCCGCTCCTTGCCATTCCCTTCTTCATCCTTGCCGGGTACATCATGGAAAAGGCGGGGATCGCCGCGCGCATCGTGAGCTTTGTTGAGGCGTGCGTGGGGAACATGGTGGGAGGACTTGCGATCGCGACAGTGGCAGTTGCGACCTTCTGGGGTGCGGTGAGCGGCTCGGGCCC
>DNLN01000123.1:1580-5788 GCA_003488465.1 Sutterella sp.
CGTCATTCCGCCCTCCATCGCCTTCATCGTGTACGGCGGCATCGCCGACGTGTCCGTGTCGGCGCTTTTTGCGGCCGGCATCGTGCCCGGACTCATCGTCGCTGGCTTTCTCATGATGACCGTCTACATCATCTCGAGAAAGCACGGCTGGCGCGGCAGGCCACGCTCCGTGCCGCTCGGAAAAGCGTTCCGGGATGCGTTCTGGGGCCTGATGACGCCGGTGGTCATCCTCGGCGGAATCTACGGCGGCGTCTTTACGCCGACTGAGGCTGCGGCCGTCGCGATCTTCTACGGACTGTTCGTCGGCATCTTCATCTACCGCACGATCCGCTCGCCCGTCGTGCTGTTCGAGATTCTCGGCGAGTCGATGAAGGCGACGGCGGTCATCATGTTCGTCGTGACCTGCGCCGGGCTCTTTGCCTGGGTTGCAAGCACGATCGGCCTAGTGGAAAAGGGAGCGGCGATTCTGCTGTCGATTTCTGGGAACCCCTGGGTGTTGCTTTTTCTCATCAACGTGCTGCTCCTTGGCGCCGGGATGATCCTTGATGCGATCTCGATCTACTACGTGCTGCTGCCGTTCCTGCTGCCGCTCGTGCGGCACTTCGGATGGGATCCGGTGTGGTTCGGCGTGATGATGACGGTGAACCTTGCCGTGGGGCAGGTAACGCCCCCCGTTGCTGTGAATCTGTACGTCGGCGCAAAGATCAGCGATCTCACGATGGAGGACATCACGCCGCCCGTGCTGCCGCTGCTTGCGGCGTGCATTGCGGCGCTTGCCGTGATCGTTGCCTTCCCCGATCTGACGACGTTCCTGCCCAGGATCTTCGGGCTTTAGAAAACGGGAATTCAGCGAAGCGGAAACGGCCGGGGATCCGGCCGTTTCTGTTCAGACAAGTCTCTGCCTAGTCGGCGAAAAGCGGGGTTGAGAGATACCGGTCGCCGCCGTCAGGGAGCACGACGACGATGCGCTTGCCGGCGTTCTGCGGGCGCTTTGCGATCTCTGTTGCGGCGTAAAGCGCAGCGCCTGCGCTGATGCCGACGAGGAACCCTTCGAGCCGTCCGAGTGACTTTGCCGCGGCAAATGCGGCGTCGTTGGGAACCGGGAAGACTTCGTCATAGACCCCGGTGTCAAGCGTCTTCGGGACGAACCCGGCGCCGATGCCCTGAATCTTGTGCGGCCCGGCCTTGCCCTCGGAGAGCACGGGGGACGTTGCCGGTTCAACCGCGACCACGCGGATCTGAGGGTTCCTGCTCTTCAGAAAGTTGCCGACGCCCGAGAGCGTGCCGCCTGTGCCGACGCCTGCAACGAAGATGTCAACCTTTCCTTCGGTGTCGTTCCAGATCTCCGGCCCCGTGTGCTCGAAGTGCGCCTTCGGGTTGGCCGGATTGACGAACTGACCCGGGATGAAGGCGCCCGGGATTTCCTTGGCGAGCGCCTCAGCCTTTGCGATGGCGCCCTTCATGCCATCGGCACCCGGCGTGAGGACGATCTCTGCGCCATAGGCCTTGAGCATCTGGCGGCGCTCGACGCTCATCGTCTCAGGCATCGTGAAGATGGCCCGGTAGCCCTTGGCGGTCGCAACGGCTGCCAGACCGATGCCCGTGTTGCCGCTCGTGGGCTCGATGATGACGGCCCCGGGCTTCAAGGCGCCGCTGCTTTCGGCATCCTCGATCATCGCGAGCGCGATGCGGTCCTTCACCGAGCCGGCGGGATTGAAGTACTCAAGCTTGGCGATGATGGCGGCGGGAAGATTGTTGGCGGCACGGTACTTGTTGAGTTCAAGAAGCGGAGTGCGGCCGATGAGATCGGTGATGGATTGATAGACGGTCATTTTCAAGTTCCTTTTGTTCGGTGTGCCGCAATCGGTCTGCGGCAAGGTGTCAATGCGTAGTGTTGGGCGGCTGCCCAGGGATTTAACAGGCGCGGTGCGCTTTGCGACATCGAAAGGCAAAAGGAGGCTCGTTTTTTAGACCGATCCGCATGAGAGTGGTTCCTCGGAAGGTTTGTTCACCGGGCGGCGCGGCCCCGGGCGGGCTTCGCGCCGTTTTTCGTTGAGAGTGATGCTAGTCCCGAAGCGGGGGAACCGCTAGAAGCACGGTGCGGTATTACAACCCGCGTCAAGGCAGGCTGATCCGCGTGTTCTCGGAGGGCATGATGGTTCCAAGGAGCTCCGTAAGGCGCACGGGCTTGCCCTCGTAGCGCGAGTAGTGCACGGCGTTTGCCGTGACGTTGCGCACGTAGTCGCGGGTCTCGTTGAAGGGAATGTTCTCGGCAAAGGCCGCGCCTTCGACTGGCTTTTTCAGGCGCGAGCGCCAGAGCTGGGGCCGGTTGGGACCCGCGTTGTAGCCGGCGGTCGCAAGCGGAACGCTGCCTTCGAGCGCCGACTGGACCATCTTCAGGTAGTGCGAGCCGATGATCAGATTCGTGTTGAGATTGGTGATCTGGCTGCGCCGATAGCCGGTCATCGACATTTTCCTTGCGACCCAGCGGGCGGTTCCCGGCATGAGCTGCATCAGGCCCTTGGCGCCGACGGAGCTGTTGGCATAGGGCACGAAGCGCGATTCCTGGCGGATGAGGCCGAAGACCCAGTATTCGGGCAGGTTCGCCGCGGCGGCAGCGTTTTTGATCGGCTGCTCGTAGGCGCGCGGATAAAGGAGCTCGAGCACAGCGCTCTGCCCCCTCTGTGCCGAGTTGATCTGACGGTGCGTGATGCCAAGAAGCCGCGCGTATTCGGCAAGGTGCGGCATGTCGCTCAGCTTCATTCCCCGGTAGGCCCAGTTCCACTCCCGGTTTCCTTCGTAGACAAGGTTGTTCTCGTAAAAGCGAAGGGCGCGCTTTAAGGACGGATTCTTTTCAAAGGAGCGGATCTGCGCCTTGGTGATCGGCGGGTTCAGGTGCCGGGGCATCTTCGGGTACTCAAGGCCGAGCGCGTCGCACGAAAGCAGATCGTAGAACTCGTACCCGGCGCAAAGCGGCCGCAGCAGTTTTGCAGCACGGGCCTTCTGGCCGCGGGCAAGTAGCGCCCGGCCGCGCCAGTACACCCAGGTGGACTTGACCCGCTCCTGCCTGGGCAGCGTTTCGATCGCGCGCTCGACTTCGGAGAAGTTTCCCGAGAGCACGGCGCTGCGCGCCCGCCAGGCGGCGATGCGCGGATAGTTGACGGCAATGTGTTCGGAGCGTGCCAGCACGCCCGCCCTCTGGTAGTAGGAGAGCGCATCAAGGTTCTGCTTTAAGGCGGCCTCCAGGCCGAGCGTTCCCCACATGAGTGCGCGCATTGCCGGATCAATGCGAGCGTTTGCGGCCTGCGCAACTTCGGCGGCTTTTTCAAGATCGGCCTGCACGAGGCGCAGCGAAGCAAGGGCAAGGACCTTGCCGGGGAATGCGGAGAGTTTTCTCTTATTCCTTGCGTACCAGCGCGTCGGGTTGCCGATGATGGCGGTGAGTTGCGATTTGGCAGTCGGAAGTGCTGAAGCGGGAAGAACTTCAATGGTTTTTCTTGCAAGCGTGAAATGGCGCTTTTGAACGAGAATGAGGATGTAGTTCCAGCCCCAGCGGGGATCGGCCGCGATGGTCGCGAGGCCGAGCTGCGTGCAGGCATCCTTGCCGGCTGGTGCGTTGAGAAGCTGATCCTTGGCGGCCTTGAGCGCTCCCCTGCGTTTTGCCTGCAGGTCATATAAAGCCTTCCAGCAGGCAAGATCCGGTTCGGTCTGGTTCCATGCGAGAGCCTTGTAGAGCCGGTTGAAGCGTGCTGCGTCGCCTTCGCTAGCGGCAACGCGCGCCCAGTCCGTCCGGGCGCGCTCGGCGATGTATTCGCCGTGATGAGCGGCGATGAACCGCGACATCGCTTTCTGGCGAGCCGGATCAGCCGGATCCATGCGCAATTCAAGGAGCAGATTCCAGTACTCGACATAGGCGCCGAGCGGATGGTTCTTCAGCGCAGGGACGAGTTCGGCAAGCCGCTGGTGTTTTTTCTTGCGGAAAGCTTCCCGGGCGATCATGAATTCGCTGTCGGACGGGGCGGTGACCGGGGCGGGAACGGCATCGGACTCGGGCTGGGCGTCGGCTGCGGCAGCCGGGGCCGGCTGCTCAGCAATCTGCGGCTCTTCGGATTGCGGCTCAGAGGGCGATGTCATCTGCTGCTCAACGGGGGCGAGCGGTGTTTCCAGAACGACTTCCGGAGCGGGAACGGCAGGAACCTGCGGGAGGC
>DNLN01000123.1:5845-7509 GCA_003488465.1 Sutterella sp.
GGAGGCTGGGGGCCGAAGCCGGCGCTTGAGGCGTGCTTTGTTCCGCGACCGGGGCAGAGTGCGCCGACTTTGGCGTTTCGGGAGTCGCAGCGATGATGGCATCCTCAGAAGCGAGAACCGTGATGACCTCGGACTGCGCGCGCGGCTGGCTTTCGAGTCTGGCAGAAGTTTCAAGGACTCCATCCTCGTCATCAAGGACGCGCATGCGGATGCCGCTACCGTCAGGGGTCGGCTGCTCGGCAATTTGCGGCTCGGAGGGCGATGGCATCTGCTGCTCGACCGGGCCGAGCGGGGTTCCCGGAACGACTTTCGGAGCGGAATCGGCAGGACTCTGAGGGACGCCGGGGGCCTCTGCCTGCGCATGCGGCGCGCGCTGTTCTGCGCTCGGAGCGATCGGTGCTGGCTCTGGCGTCTCGGGATCCGGAGCGTTGAGAGCGTCCTCGGAAGCGAGAACCGTGACGATCTCGGGATTTGCGCTCGGCCGCCTTTCGAGTTTGGCAGGAGTTTCAAGAATCGTGTCCTCGTCGTTGAGGACGCGCATGCGGATGCTGCTGTCTTCAGGGGAGGACAGTTCGGGAAGCGCTTCCTGGGCGGGCTCGGGCTTGGGAGCGTGATCGAGGGCGGTTTTCCCTGCGGCAAGGGCTTCCATCCTGGCGGGGGTCTCCAGAAGATCGATCTCGGCCGCGCGCACGGAGGTGCAAAGCGCAAGAGCGCAAAGCGGCAATGAAATCAAAACTCTGTAGACTGGAGAAAACTGCATTGGAAGCCTCTGGCGGTTGACGCCCGGGGTGACGGAAGAAGGCGCGTCCATGACCGAACATTCAGCCGGAGACATTACCACGTTGAAGGGCAAAAGTGACCGCAAAAGCTTGCGGAAGCATTTCTATCAGGTCCGTGCTAGGGAAAGCACGGATGAGGGCCGGCAGGCGGCTCTTCGGGATGCGCTCAGAAACTGGCTCGGCGGCCAGAACTTTCGCGTCGTCGGGCTCTACATGCCGTTTCGCGGGGAACCTGATGTTGTTGACGCAGTGCTTGGCGTGATCAGAGCCCGCGCAGGCAGGGCGGCGCTTCCCGTCATCGACAGTTTGACGGCGGGCGTCATGCACTACGCGCTCTGGAACGGAACGCGCGAGGAACTTGCGCGCAGCGAGTGCGGCATCCTTGAACCGCTTTGCGGCGGGCGCTGCGAACCGGATGTCATTCTCTCGCCCTGCGTCGCCCTCAACCGGGCGGGGTTCAGGCTGGGCAACGGCGGCGGTTTTTTCGATCGATACATCAAGGCCGTGCGCAGCGCAGGAGCCTGTCCCCAAACGGTCGCGGTCGGCTATGAAGCGCTTGTCAGCGACTCTGTTCAGGCCGAGTGCCATGATGAAGCTTTTGACTGGATTGCGACAGAGGCGGGAGTGAGGAAAGCCGAACGCCCTCAATGAACAAGAACAGACGCACTTTTCCAGACATCGCCAAGCGATTTTCAAAGGTAAGTTCCTTTTAGCGGCGGGTGAAATATAGGAAGGCGGGAAGGTGACATTCCACCGGAAACTCAAACATGAGAAATCCGGTGCTGGCTTCCTTTGCAACATCCGTGCTGCCGTACAGGAGGATTGGAACTGGCATCCGCAGGTTTCTGAAGGAGTACCCGAAGACCGAGTTCAGGGATGACAGGG
>DNLN01000123.1:7628-16506 GCA_003488465.1 Sutterella sp.
TCCCCCCAATCCTGCCGCTGGCAGCACAAGCAGAACGCAAATATTGCACTGCGGATCGACAGGTTGGCGTGAATTTTTACTCATGGAAAAAACGGAGCCATCTGGCTCCGTTCTTGCCTTGGAGGGCAGCTCTCGCAATCAGTGCGAGAGAATCTTCGAGAGGAATTGCCGTGCTCTGTCGGACTCGGGTTCGGTGAAGAACTTCTCCTTGGGGCTGTCCTCAAGGATTTCTCCGGACTCCATGAAGACCACGCGATCGGCGACGTTCTTTGCAAAGCCCATTTCGTGCGTGACGACCATCATCGTCATGCCTTCCCGCGCAAGGCCCACCATGACGTCAAGCACTTCATTGATCATCTCGGGGTCAAGTGCAGAGGTCGGCTCGTCAAAGAGCATGCAGATGGGATCCATGGCAAGGGCGCGGGCGATGGCAACGCGCTGCTGCTGGCCGCCGGAGAGCTGGCCGGGGAACTTTGCTGCATGTTGCAGCAGTCCCACCCGATCCAGAAGTTTCAGGCCGCGCTCCGTCGCCTCGTCTCGCGTGCGCCCCAGCACCTTCATCTGAGCAAGCGTCAGATTGTCCGTGATCGAGAGGTGCGGAAACAGCTCGAAATGCTGGAAGACCATGCCGACGTGGCTGCGCAGCTTGGGCAGATCCGTCTTTGGATCGCCGACGTCAATGCCGTCAACCATGATGCGGCCCTGCTGAATGGGCTCAAGCGCGTTGACCGTCTTGATGAGCGTGGACTTGCCCGAGCCGGACGGGCCGCAAACCACGACGACTTCACCCTTTTCGACGGTGAGCGAGCAGTTCTTCAGTACCTGGAACGAGCCGTACCACTTGCTCACGCCCTGCAGTTCAATCATTGCCATGAAAGTTCTTCCTTCAATCCAAACGGCTGTCCGGGAAAAGACGGACAGCGCAATCTCACGATTTTACCGATTGCGGCGCGGCGTCCGTCAAAAAATTGGCCTGCGGGTGCATTCGGCTGGGCTCGCATAGTCCGAATGTCTCATCCGGCCCGCTTCGACTGGCGGGCCGGAGAGCCTTACTGGGTGCCGCCCTCGGACTGAATGGCGGCCTTGACCTTTTCGGCCTTTTCCTTTGCGCGCTTTTCCTTCATGGCCTTGACCACGTCCTCATGCGTGACGACGGGCTTGCCGAGAAGTTTTGCGATCGCCTGCTCGAGCGGGAAGTCCTTGTCCTCGCCGAACTTGTAGCGCAGGGTGGGCGTCGATTCGGCCGCTTCCTCGTCGGTGGCGCTCTGCTCCTCCTTCATTGGCTTTTCCCTGGCCTTTTCCGTGTCCTCGGACTCGATGTGATTGGCAAGATCCGATTCGCGCAGATTGAAGGACGGGTAGTTGCCTTCGGGCGTATCGTCGACGCGGATGTCGGGCGTGATGCCCTTGGCCTGGATCGTGCGTCCGGAGGGCGTGTAGTAGCGGGCGGTCGTGATCTTGATGCCGGTCGTTTCGCCCTTTTTCATGCGAAGCGGCATGATGGTCTGCACGCTGCCCTTGCCGAAGGACTTCGTGCCCATGATGGTCGCCCGCTTGTGGTCCTGCAGGGCGCCGGCAACGATTTCGGAAGCCGAGGCCGAGGCGGTGTTGACGAGCACCACGATCGGAACGGTCTTGGTGATTGCGGGAAGCTGCGAGATCGTGTCGCGGGCGCTCTTTCCTGTGTTGTAGTCGCTGAAGATGGCGTTGAACTCGCGCTCGGCCTCCTTGTCGCGGCCGCGCGTGCTGACGACGAGCGAGCCCTGCGGCAGGAATGCGGCGCACACGCCGATTGCCGCGTCAAGCAGGCCCCCGGGGTTGTTTCTGAGGTCGAGCACGAGCCCCTTCAGATTGCCCGAGGCGTTCAGTTTTTGCAGGGCGCTCGCCACATCCTCCCAGGTGTGTTCCTGGAACTGCGAGATGCGGATGTAGCCCAGATTGTTGGCAAGCGCCTTGCTCTTAACGGAGCGCACCTTGATGATGGCGCGGGTGATCTCGATCACGAGGGGCTTGACGGTGCCCTTGCGGGCGATGGTGAGTCTGATCTTCGTGCCGGGCTTGCCGCGCATGAGCTTGACGTTCTGGTTGAGCGAAAGGTCGGCCGTGGACTTGCCGTCAAGCTTGACGATGATGTCGCCGGCGAGAACCCCTGCGCGTGCAGCCGGCGTGTCGTCGATCGGCGAGACAACGAGAACGCCCTGCGGATCCTTGGTGACCTCGATGCCAAGGCCGCCGAATTCGCCCATCGTGGACTCTTCAAGATCCTTGAAGGCCTTTTTGTCGAGATAGCTCGAGTGGGGATCAAGTTCCGAGACCATGCCCTTGATGGCGTATTCGATCAGCTTGCTGTCGGAGACTTCGTCGACGTAGTAGTTCTTGATCGAACCGAAGACGTCGGCAAAGAGCTGGATGTCCTCAATGGGCAGCGTCTGGGCCGCTTCGTTTTTTTCAGCGAGCGCCCAGGGGCTGACTGTGATCGCGGCGCCTGCCGCAATGCCCGTGCCGACTAGGAGCGCGGAGCGAATGAATGCATTCATACTTAATAAAAATTCAGATCATGCCCGGACGGGGATCGAGCCCGGCGTGTGCGTGATTCTATCAGTGAAGATTTGCGAAAAAATGAGCCCGGCCCGGGGATCAGCGGGCGAGCCAGCCTTCCGGATTGAAGGGCTTGCCCTTGTAGCGGAGTTCAAAGTAAAGCCCCGGCTGGTCTTCGCCGCCGGAACTGCCCACGCTTGCGATCGTCTCGCCCTGACGCACCCGCGATCCCACCTGTTTGTAGAGCGTCTCATTGTTGGCGTAGACCGACAGATAGTTCGAGCCGTGGTCGACAATGAGCAGATTCCCGAAGCCTCTCATCCAGTCGGAAAAGACCACGGTGCCGGGAGCGGCGGCTACGACGTTCTGACCCTGCGGCGCACGGATGAGAAGGCCGCGCCAGGACAGGCTCGAAGCGGCCCCCTCGCGCTTCTGGCCAAAGCGCGCTGCGATCTGTCCGCGCGTCGGAAGCGTGAGCCGGCCCTTAAGCGAACCGAAATTTCCGATCGTGGGGGCGCTTGTCGTGCGCCGGGGATCATCCTTTCCGGAACTCGGCCGGGCGGCAACGCGCTTGCCGCTTTGCTTTTCGGCTTCGCGGGCGGCCTTTGCGGCGCGCTCTTCCGCGGCCAGGCGCCGAGCCTCGCGCTCACGCTCGGCCTTCTCCTCGGCGGCGATCCTCCGGTCAAGATTTGCGATGAGATCGGAGAGCTGCGCCTCGTTCTTCACAAGCTGCTCATAGCGCTCCTTCTGGCTCGTGATTTCCTGCCTGAGCCGGCCGACGGCGCGCTCGCGAAGCGTCTTTTCGTGCTGCAGCTTCTGGCGGTTCTTCTCTTCGTCCCGCTCGATCCGCACCAGCTCCTGACGGGTCGCCGCAGTCTTCTGGCGCACGGCCTCGATGTTCTTCTGGCGGTTTTCAAGCCTTTCAACCGTGCGGTGCTCTTCGATCGCCATGTAGCCGAGAACCGCAGTAAGGCGCGCCACGTCGTTGGGATTGCCGCCCTCAAGGGCGCTCTGCCAGGGGTGGCGGCGGGTGTTCATGAACTGGGCGTTGCTGATGACGCCAATCAACTCCTCGGCATCCTTTACGTGGCCGCCGACGATCTTTGCCTCGCGCGCCAGGTCGGAGAGGCGGTTTTCGACCTGCTCCTTCTTTTCGCCGAGCTCCTTCAAGGTGCGGTTGCTGTCGCTGATCGCCTTTTCGCTTAACTTGAGGTCGTTCGTTGCCTCATTCATGCGCTCCTGCTTCTTTTCAATGTCCTGCTTGATGCTCGTGAGCTCGCCCTGAATGCTTTTCTGGCGCTCGGTGAGATTGCTCTGCTGGTTCTTTAGATCCCCCCGCACGGACGCCTTTGCTTTTGTCGCTGAGCTCTTTGAAGCCGGCTTTTTGGACGGGGTGCTCTGAAGGGAGGTTTTCTTTGCGCTCTGCGTCTTGGCTGAAGCGATCCTGTTTTTGCGCTGGGCGGCCTTCGTGCGGGAGGTTTTCGGAGCGGGAATGATCGTTTCCCGAATGGTCGACTTGGCGGCGGCTTCGGGGGCATGACACCACATCCCCGCGCTCATGACGAGTGCGGGGATGAGCGCAGCAAGCGCAAGCAGTCGGGGGAACAGCTGACGCCCCATCAATGTCGCCGCGGGAGGAATTATTTCTTCGCCTTGCCCTGAGCCGCGACGGCGGCCATGGCGGCCTCGATCTCCTTGGCGTCGCCAAGGTAGTAGTGGCGGATCGGCTTCATGTCATCGTCGAATTCATAGACGAGCGGACGGCCGGTCGGGATGTTGAGCCCGACGATGTCCTCGTCGCTGATGCCGTCGATGTGCTTGACAAGCGCGCGAAGCGAATTGCCGTGTGCTGCAACGAGCACCTTCTTGCCGCTTGCAACCGCAGGCTTGATCGTGCCTTCCCAGAAGGGAACGACGCGGGCGACGGTGTCCTTGAGACACTCGGTGGCGGGGATCTCCTCGGGCGCAAGCGAGGCGTAGCGAGGATCGCCTGCGGGATGGCGGGGGTCGCCTGCGGGCAGGGGATCCGGGGGAGTTGCGTAGGAGCGGCGCCAGATGAGCACCTGCTGCTCGCCAAACTTCTGGGCGGTCTCGGCCTTGTTCAGACCCTGCAGCGCGCCGTAATGACGCTCATTCAGGCGCCAGCTGCGCGTGACGGGAATCCACATGAGATCGAGTTCGTCGAGCGCGATCCAAAGCGTGCGGATGGCGCGCTTCAGAACGCTTGTAAAGGCGAGGTCAAACGTGTAGCCCTCGGCTTTGAGCAGTTCACCGGCTTTCCTTGCCTCCTCGCGGCCCTTGTCGGTGAGATCGACATCCGTCCATCCCGTGAAACGGTTCTCAAGGTTCCACTGGCTCTGGCCGTGGCGCATCAATACGAGCTTGTGCATGTGGTTCTTCCTATGACGTGGCGGAAAATCCGTCCGTCAGGGTGCTGGCGGGCGGAGCGCGGACGGCTGGGGCCGCGCTGTTTTCCGGCTGTTTTTCGACGCGCCTATTCTATAATGCGCAGACTGTTCTCACAAAGCGCAGCGCGGGCTGTTTTGCGCCCTCGCTTTCGCCCGAGTGCTTTTTCGCAAAGGAAAGACATGCGTTTTCTCATTGACAACATTCTGCTGATCGCCATCATCCTCGTTTGCATCGTCGCTCTCGTCTGGCCCGTGATCGCCAAGCGCCGCTACGGTCCCACGCTTGACAGCGCCTCGGCCACGAGTCTGATCAACCACAGCAACGCCCAGATCATCGATCTGCGCGATCCCGCAGAGTTCAAGAAGGAGTGCATTGCGAACTCCGTGAACATTCCCGCAACGCGCATCCAGAATGAGCTGGGACGCCTGGACAAGAAGCGCCCGGTGCTTCTCGTTGACAACGACGGCCGCAAGGCCCGCATGGTCTCGCCGCTGTTGCGCGGCACGGGCTTTGCCCAGGTCTTTATCCTGGATGGCGGCCTTGATGCCTGGCGCCGCAATCAGATGCCGTTCACCCGGTAGGGCGAGCGTGGATACGAATTTTTGTGAACTCTTTTCCACCTAGGAATTAAAAAATGGCAGAAGAAAATCAGAACACCGCCGCTCCCGAGCAGGCGCAGCCCGTCTTCCAGCTCGTGCGCAGCTACCTGAAGGATGCAAGCCTTGAAATGCCGCACGCCCCGGAGATCTTTCTCGTGCAGCCCACCGAGCAGCCCAATGTCGACATTCAGTTTGAAGTGAACCAGGCCGCCCTCTCGATCCCCGATACCTATGAGATCGTCGTGCGCGGCACGATCACGGTCAAGATGAAGAGCGAAGACAAGGAGATGGTGATGTTCCTTGCCGAGGCCCGGCAGGCCGGCATCTTCGAGATGAAGAATCTGCCCGCCGAGGCGCTGCAGCATCTTGCCAACGTCAACTGCCCGGCAATCGTCTATCCG
Organism: Sutterella sp.; assembly: GCA_003488465.1. Lineage (GTDB taxonomy): Bacteria > Pseudomonadota > Gammaproteobacteria > Burkholderiales > Burkholderiaceae_F > Duodenibacillus. The sequence continues at coordinate 13,576 of DNLN01000123.1, forward strand.
TATCTGCGTGCCAACCTTGCCGACATCATCACCCGCACCGGTCTGCCGCCCGTGCACATGCCCGAGGTGAGCTTTGAGGGCCTTTACCAGCAGCGCCTTGCTCAGGCCAATGAGCAGGCGGCCGAGCAGGCCAAGGCCGGTCAGGCTTGATTGCGCGCAATAGATGCTCACAAAAGGCCTGTTTTTGTTCGAAAAACAGGCCAGTTGGCTGGTGCCGTTAAGTTAACGGACAGCGTTGGCAGGATAAAGTTGCCGGAGAGGCGCTGATTGCGCACCGGCAATTTTTTTTGGCAGGAACCAGAGGAGCCTTTGCAAATGCAGGCATTTGACAACACCCGGAAGATTCGCATCGTCCTCATTGACGACCACACGCTGTTTCGCAGCGGCATCAAGGCGCTGCTGCAGCGGCAGAGCGATTTTGATGTTGTGGGCGAGGCCGCTGACGGACTTGAAGGCGTGAAGCTTGTGGAGCAGCTTCGGCCCGACCTGGTGCTGCTTGATCTGGACATGCCGACCATGAAGGGTAACGAGGCGCTTGCGCAGATCCTCGAGACGCAGCCCGAGATGTCCGTGCTGATGCTGACCGTGAGCGAGGACGGAGACGATCTGGCCGAGTGCATGCGGCTGGGCGCAAGAGGCTACCTGCTCAAGAAGATCGACGCCGAGTTTCTCCTGCAGAGCATTCGCCATGCCGTGAACGGCGACTCGGTGATTTCGCCCGAAATGACGGGCAAGTTGGTGATGAAGCTTCGCCGCGAGTCAATCGCGCCGTCTCCTCAGGCCGGAATTGATTCGCTTACGCCGCGCGAGCGTGAAACTCTGGCATGGCTTGCCAAGGGCGTGTCCAACAAGGAGATCGCCCGTGCGCTCAATCTCGCCGAGTCCACCGTCAAGGTGCACGTGCAGAGCGTTCTTCGCAAACTCAACATCAAGAGCCGCGTGCAGGCCGCGGTCTTTGCCGTCGAGCATCATCTCGACCGGATCGATTAAGGCTCCTTGAGGGGCAGATCCGAGAGTTCTGCTGGCCACACCTTGTCCTTGTCGCTCAGAAGGTAGGGCAAGTCGGCCTGGAGCTTTGGCCATCTGATGGCGAGCGCAGGCGAATTCCAGGCAAGCCCCGCTTCATCGTCTGCATGCCAGAAGTCCGTGACCTTGTAGCAGAGGAGGGCCTTCTCGGAGAGCGTGAGGAATCCGTGGGCGAAACCTTCCGGAATGAAGAGCTGACGGCGGTTTTCATCTGAAAGCACCGTGCCGTACCAGCGGCCGAGTGTTGGGCTGCCCTGGCGAAGATCCACGGCGACATCAAACACGGCTCCTGCTGCGACGCGAATCAGCTTGGCCTGCGGATGGCGCTTCTGGTAGTGCAGCCCGCGAAGCGTTCCCCGGGTCGACAGGGATTGGTTGTCCTGCACGAAGCGGGCGCGGATTCCGGCGCTAAAGAGGTCCCGTTCGTTCCAGGTCTCCATGAAGTATCCGCGCGCATCCCGGTGAATGGCGGGCGTTACGAGGCAAAGGCCGTGAATTCCCTCGAGATTGGTCTCAATCTGCACTTGTCCCATGGTGGTCATCCTTGATTGCGAGCGGCGAGGAACTCCCTGAAAGCCTGCATCCAGGACGGCAGTTCGGAAAAACCGCACTGCAAGAGTTTATCCGTGGCTAAACGGCTGTTTCGCGGGCGTCTGGCGAGCGGCTCGCCGAATTCCTCCGTTGTGACGGGAATGACTGGACTCGACACGCCTGCAAGGGAGAAAAGTTTTTCAACGAGTTCAGCGCGGGATGCGTTGGGGCCGCTGTTTGTTGCGTGATAGGTTCCGTACCGGTCTGTTTCAGCCATGTCGACGAGGAGCCTTGCAAGGTGCGGCGCAAACGTCGGCCGCCCGATCTGGTCGCTGACGACGCGAATCGGACGCGAGTTTCTGGCTAGGCCAAGCATCGTGTTAAAGAAGCCTTTCGATGCATCAAAGAGCCAAGAAGTGCGCACGATGAAGAGCTCTTCAAGCTCCTCTGCGGCCGCTCGCTCGGCCGCGAGTTTGCTCCTTCCGTACCAGTTGACGGGGTGCGGGAGCGCGTCCGGGGTGAAGGGGAGGGCGCCGCAGCCGTCAAAGACATAGTCGGTGCTCACGAAAAGGAACTTTGATGAAATGCGTTTGGCCGCTGCGGCGGCAAATCTTGTTCCGTCGACATTCGTGCGCCAGACTGCTTCCCTGTTCTGCGGCTCTTCGGCCGCATCGACCGCCGTCCATCCGGCGCAGTGAATGATCGCCTCGGGCCGCATTGCTTCGGTAAAGGCAAACACCGCCTCCCTGTTCGTGATGTCCAGGCGCTGACGGGAATCGATCCTTCTGCGGCTCGTGCCAATGAATTCGTGGCGGCGGCGCCGGACCTCTTCAAGAACGGCACTGCCGAGCAAGCCCGAGGCGCCAGTGACAAGGATGCGCATCAGAGATCAAAGCCTTCGGAATCGGAGTAGTGACTCGCGAAATACTCCCTGAATTCGCCTTTGAGGAGCGGCTCCCACCAGGCGCGGTTCTGGACGTACCAGCGAAGTGTCGCCCGAAGCCCCTCCTCGAACGGGACTTGCGGCTCCCAGCCGAGGGTCTTTGAGAGTTTTTCGGCGGACATGGCGTAGCGCTTGTCGTGGCCCGGCCGGTCTGCGACAAGCGTGATGAGCGATCGGGGCTTGTGAAGCAGGTCCAGAATCTCGCCGACAACTTCAAGGTTGCTGCGATCTCGCCCCGAGCACACGTTGTAGATCTCGCCCGGCGTGCCGTGCCGGACGATGCAATCGATCGCGCGGCAGTGATCGGAGACAAAGAGCCAGTCGCGGGTATTCAGGCCCGTGCCGTAGATGGGGATGGACTTGTTGCTAAGCGCCCGGATGGCCGTGAGCGGAATCAGCTTTTCGGGGAACGACCAGGGTCCGAAATTGTT
>DNLN01000015.1:0-2258 GCA_003488465.1 Sutterella sp.
AGCTGTCCCGCTACGAAGGCATCATTCCTGCGCTTGAAAGCTCCCACGCGGTTGCCTACGCGATGCGCCGCGCCCGCGAGATGGGCACCGGCTCCATCCTCGTGAACCTGAGCGGCCGCGGCGACAAGGATCTCGACTACGTGATCGAGCACTACGGCTACGGCGACAAGTACAAGGACTTCTGATCTTCTTGAGAGGGCTGGCCTCTTGCGTCAGCCCGCATTTCCCGGGCGGCGCGCCTTCACCCAGCGCCGGTTGAATTCAGCGGCCGCCCATCCGACGATTTCCACGGCAGCGATGAGCGCAAGGAGCATTGCTCCTGCCGCCTGCCATTCGTACTGGCGCATCGCCAGAACGAGCGGCGTGCCGATGCCGCCCGCACCGACCAGGCCGAGGGCCGCGGTGTCGCGCAGATTGATGTCAAAGCGGTAGATGACAGCCGAGATGAAGTGCGGCGTGAGCTGCGGAACGATTGCCCGGATGACGGCGGCGGGCGTGCCGGCGCCGCTAGCCTTGAGCGCCTCGTAGGGTGCCGCGTCAATGGCGTCGATCGCCACGAGAAAGCGCTTTGAGAGCAGCCCGATGCTGCAGAGCGTGAGCGTGAGCACGCCGGCTGCGGGCCCGGGGCCCGTGACCCTGATCCAGAGCAGCCCGTACACAAGGACCGGCACGGACCGGATCGCCAGGAGCAGCGCCCTGCCGGCAAGCGCCCATCGCCCGAAGATCCTGAAACTTGCCGTGAAGGCGAAGACGCCCGCAAGGAGCGTCCCGGCGCATGTCCCGAGGAGCGCGATCTGTGCGGTCTCAAGGAGCATCGCCGGGACGGCGTCCTCGGCGCCGGAGATGAGCAGATCCGTGTCAGGCGCAAGCAGCCCGAGCACGATCGCAGAGGCGCCCTCCAGGTTCCAGTGCGCCGTGTCCGGAGCGGGCAGGCTGGCAAGGCAGACCGCTGCCGCGGCGAGAAACGTCCCGATCCAGAACGGCTTGTGCCGCAATTGCACGCGCCCTGCAAGCGCACCCTGCAGGTGCTCGCTCAGCCATTCGACTGCCGCAACAAGCGCAAAGAGCGCCATGAGGATGCATCCGGTGCGGGTATAGGCGCGCCAGGCGAGGGTTTCATTGAGGATGAGGCCGATGCCGCCCGCACCGACAAAACCGAGCACAGCGGCCTGGCGGGTGTTGGATTCAAGCAGGTACAGGGCGTTTGCAAGAAAGCTCGGCCGCGTGGCGATGCGCACGGTGCGCAGCCACGCCTTGAGCCGGCCGGCTCCGGTGGCTTCGAGCGCAAGCGCTGCGTCAAGCCTTGCGTTGGCCGCATCCTCAAAGCCGATTCTCGTGAGAATGGCAAAAGTCGAGAGCGTCACGGCGAGCGTGCCCGTCCATTCGCCAAGACCGAAGATGAACGTGAGCAGCAGCGCGCTGATGAGCACGGGCGTGCAGCGGATCACGTGGATCACGAGGCGGAACGCGTTCCTCAGGATGCCGGCCCTGTTGACAAAGCCGTCGGCGGCGGCTACGCCGAACTGCGCAAGGATCGCGCCGAAGAGCGTTCCGAGAAACGCCATGCGCAGGGTTGAGACGAGGGCTGCAAGAGCCACGGGGAGGTACCCGGCTTCGGGCGGCAGCATGGCTGCAGCGAGTTCGGCCATGCCCGAGCAGCCCCGGGCGAAGAGTTCGGGGGACACGCCCGTGCATGCGGCGCTCCAGACAATGAGTGCAGCAAAGAGGATGATGCCGATTGCCCTGGCCGCCCGCGCTGTCACGCTTTAACTCCTGTAGAGAGCGTCGAAATGCTCTGGAGCCCAGCTGCAGGCGGCCGCATCCCGCTCGACGCGTCCCGCGCGAAGGCCGATGATGCGGTCGGCGTAGCGCACCGCATCGGCCGGGCTGTGGCTGTTCAGCATGACGGTGAGGCCGCGCTTTTGCTGCAGCGTCTTCAGAAGGTTCATGATCTGCTCGGCCGAGCCCGGGTCGAGCGAAGCCACCGGTTCGTCGGCCAGAATGACCGAAGCGCCCTGCATGAGCGCCCGGGCGATGGCAACGCGCTGCTTTTGCCCGCCGCTCAGGTGCGAGACGAGACTCCCAGCCTTTTCGGAAAGCCCCACGGCGGCAAGCGCCTCCCGGGCCCGCGCAGTCTGCTCGTCCGTGAAAAGGCCGGCCGCCGCCCGCCAGAGCGGGGTTCTCGCCAGATCGCCGTTCAGCGTGTTGTCAAGAGCCGTGCACTCGGACACGAGCCGGAAGTCCTGATAGATCATGGC
>DNLN01000015.1:2304-2930 GCA_003488465.1 Sutterella sp.
ATGTCGGCCTGGATTGCCCGCCGGGCCTTTCCCGAGGCGTCGGTCAGGCTGCGGCCCGCGATGCTGACGGTGCCCGAGGAGGGCCGCACCATGCCGTTGACAATGGAGAGGAGCGTTGTTTTTCCGGCGCCGCTTGCGCCTGCGACGGCAACGAATTCTCCGCGCCCGACATGAAGCGACACGCCCTCGAGAACCGGGGTGCCCGTGTGATAGAAATGTGTTACATCCGTAATACGAATCATGTCACTTGCGCATGGCGTCCCGCACGCGCCGCTCGGAGTCGTAGTCGGAGGCCTTCACGCGGGCGTAGCCCTTGTGGCCGATGATTCTGAGGGCTGCGAGGCCTTCCTGCGTCCTGCCGATTTCGATGAGTGCGTCCGCAAGGGCGTTTTTCACCTTCTCGTCCTTCATGAGCGGGGACTTGCGGCTCACGCTCACGGTGTCGTTGAAGATCGGATCGGTGATGCCGATGATGCCGGTCTGCTCCCAGATGGGGGCTGTGCCGCCGAGCTTCGTTTGCCACCTTGCCTCGCTGTTGATGCGGATGTGGGCGTAGGCGACGGCGATGTCGGCCTGACCCGAGGCAAGGCGCGCCATGGAGGTCGTGTAGGAATCAGCCTGCGAGA
>DNLN01000222.1:0-3642 GCA_003488465.1 Sutterella sp.
CCACGGCCGACTGCGTGTTCCCGTCAACCGCCTGCGCGCTGCAGGCCGCGCTCGGCATCAAGGGGTGCGCCGCATTTGACGTGCAGGCTGTGTGCTCGGGATTCGTCTACGGCATGAGCGTTGCCGACGGCCTCATCCGCACGGGCGGCTACCGCCGCGCGCTCGTGGTGGGCTCGGAGATTTTCTCGCGCATCGTTGACTGGACTGACCGCACGACGTGCGTGCTCTTCGGAGACGGCGCCGGGGCGATCGTTCTTGAGGCAAGTGCTGAGCCGGGGATTCTTTCGCACCGCATGCATGCGGACGGCACATTCGGACACGATACGCTGAGCCTGGCGGCCCGCATCGAGCAGGGCGCCATCCACGGCCATCCGTTCGTGCGCATGAACGGCAGGCAGGTGTTCCGGCTCGCGGTCGAGTCGCTCACCGACTCGGCGCTCGAGGTGTGTGCGATGGCCGGCATGCGGCCCGAAGACGTGGACGTCTGGGTGCCGCATCAGGCCAATGTGCGCATCATTGAAATGATTGCAAAAAAGCTCGGATTTGCCGTCGATCGCACGGTGATCACGGTGGATCACCACGGCAACACGTCCGCGGCATCTGTGCCGCTTGCGCTTGACGAGGCTGTCAGAAGCGGCCGGATCGGTCCGGGCGATACAGTTTTGTTACAAGGCGTTGGCGCAGGCATGACCTGGGGCAGCGTTCTTTTAAAATGGTAGGTGACTTTACTTACGATGCGCGGCGCTTGGGCACCATGACCGCGCAAAGGGGATGAGACGATGAAATTAGCTTTCGTATTTCCGGGACAGGGCAGCCAGAGTGTTGGCATGATGGACGGCTGGGTTGGCAATGAGGCCGCCGAGCAGGTTCTCGAAGAAGCGGGCAGAAGCCTCAAGGAGGATCTGGCCTCGCTCGTGCACAAGGGACCGACCGAAATTCTGAACCTCACGGTGAATACCCAGCCCGTGATGCTGGCCTCGTCGCTTGCCATGTACCGCGCCTATCGTGCGGCGGGCGGCCGCGCCCCCGATGTGATGGCCGGACACAGCCTTGGCGAATACACGGCGCTCACGGCCGCCGGCGCCTTCTCGCTTTTTGATGCGGTGCGTCTGGTGCGCTTCCGCGCCGAGGCGATGCAGAGCGCGGTGCCGGTCGGCGTCGGCTCCATGGCCGCCATCATCGGCGGCAAGGACGATGTGCTTGCCGAGGTCTGCAAGCAGGCCGCTCAGGGCGAAGTGGTTGAAATGGTCAACTTCAACGCTCCCGGACAGATCGTGATCGCCGGCCACAGGAACGCCGTCGAGCGCGCATGCGCCCTGGCCGTTGCCAAGGGTGCGCGCCGTGCGGTGAAGCTGCCCGTGTCGGCGCCCTTCCACAGTTCTCTGCTGATTGATGCCGCACGCGCAATCGCCGTTCGTCTTGCCCAGACCGCCGTGAACGTTCCCCAGATCCCCGTGATCGCCAATGTCGACGTGCTTGTGCACGACACGCCCGAGTCGATCCGCGACTCCCTGGCGCGTCAGGCCTCCCGCCCTGTGCAGTGGGTGAAGACGATCGAGAAGATGCGCGACATGGGCGTCACGCACATCGTCGAGTGCGGTCCCGGCAAGGTGCTGACGGGCCTCATCCGCCGCATCGCTCCGGAGATCCAGACGATGAGCATCAATTCTCAGGCAAGCCTGGATTCGATCCTTGCCACCGAGAGCTTCCGCGAGTAAGGCACGATGACGATCTTCAGTGCTCAGGCGCTTACCGGGCAGGTGGCTCTGGTGACCGGAGCCACCCGCGGAATCGGCGCAGCGGTGGCGGGCGCGTTGGCCGAGGCCGGCGCCTTCGTGATTGGAACGGCAACGAGCGAAGCCGGTGCCCAGACGATCAGCGCTGCGCTCGGCGAGCGCGGCCGCGGCATCGTCCTCAACGTGACCGATCGTGAGGCGAGTTCCGAGGCGGTCGACGCGATTGTCAAGGAGTTCGGTCGGCTCGACATCCTCGTCAACAACGCGGGCATCACCCGGGACATGCTGAGCATGCGCCTTTCGGACGAGGCCTGGGACGCCGTCATCGAAACCAATCTCACGGCATCATTCCGGCTCGCCCGCCAGGCGATTCGTCCGATGATGCGCCAGCGGCGCGGAAGGATCATTTCCCTGAGCTCCATCGTGGGCGCCATGGGAAATGCCGGACAGGCGAACTATTCGGCGGCCAAGGCCGGCCTTGTGGCGATGAGCAAATCCATCGCCCGCGAGGTAGCCAGCCGCGGCATCACAGTGAACTGCGTGGCCCCCGGCTTCATCGATACCGACATGACCAAAGGTCTTGCCGAGGAGCATCGCAAGGCGCTTCTCGCGCAGGTTCCCTGCGGCAGACTCGGCACACCCGAGGACATCGCCAATGCGGTGGTTTTCCTTGCCTCCGATGCCGCAAGCTACATCACCGGCTCGGTGCTGCATGTCAATGGCGGCATGCTGATGCCCTGACAAAATCGAGACGGGGGATGCGAACGCTTCACAAGGCTGTTAGAATCACGCGGATCAAATGTTTTTACGGTCGGCATCTGACAGTCCGACAGTAGTTTTTACTTTTAATCATCCCGGAGACGGACATGGACGATTTGGAACAAAAGGTTAAGAAGATCATTGCCGAGCAGCTTGGCAAGAACGAGGCCGACATCAAGAACGAAGCCTCCTTCATCGAAGATCTCGGTGCTGACAGTCTTGACACGGTTGAACTCGTGATGGCTCTCGAAGACGCCTTCAAGGTTCAGATCCCTGACGACCAGCAGGAAAACCTGCGCACGGTTCAGCAGGCTGTTGACTTCATCAAGGCCAACGTGAAGGCCTAAGAAGTCGCTTTCCGCCCCCGAACACACTAGGCGGAGACAGACATGAGGGTCGCCTAAGGCGGCCCTTTGTATTTTTGCCGACAACAGGAGAGATACATGCGTCGAGTAGTGATTACCGGTCTGGGCATGGTGAGCCCGCTCGGCAACGACGTGGCTTCGAGCTGGCAGGCGCTGATCGAAGGAAAATGCGGCATCGGTCCGATCACCCGGATGGATGCCTCGCAGTTCGGCTGCCAGATCGGCGGCGAAGTGAAGGATTTTGACCCGGCCAAGTATCTGCCCGTCAAGGAGGCACGCAGGTTCGACCGCTTCATCGCCTTTGCCGTGGCGGCGGGGTGCCAGGCGCTTGACGACAGCGGCCTCACCTTTGATCCCGAGGCCGAGGACTCAACCCGAGCCGGATGCGTCATCGGCTCTGGCATCGGCGGTCTGCCGATGCTCTGCGACGCCTACGGGCAGTACCTTGAGCGCGGTGCGCGCAGGATCTCTCCGTTCCTCATTCCCGGCTCCATCATCAACATGGCTGCAGGAGAGCTTGCCATTTTGCGCGGCCTCAAGGGGCCGAGCCTCACCACCGTGACCGCCTGCTCGACGGGCCTGCACGCGATCGGGGAGGCGTCCTGGATCATCCGCAGGGGCGACGCAGACGTCATGGTCGCGGGCGGTGCCGAGAGCGTCTTTACGCCCGACGGGCTCGGCGGCTTTGACAGCATGCATGCGCTTTCGCGCAGAAACGACGATCCCCAGGCGGCCTCCCGTCCTTTTGACAAAGGGCGTGACGGTTTCGTGATGGGCGAAGG
>DNLN01000222.1:3713-3868 GCA_003488465.1 Sutterella sp.
TCGTGCTCGAAGAGTATGAGCATGCCGTCAGGCGCGGGGCGAAGATATACTGCGAGCTCGTCGGCTACGGGCTCACGTGCGACGCGTATCACATTACGACTCCCTCGACCGAGGGGCCGGCCCGCTGCATGCGCATGGCGCTTGAGCGAGCGGGG
>DNLN01000014.1 GCA_003488465.1 Sutterella sp.
AGCGCAAAATCCGCATTCCTCCCCGTATTCAAATGCGGGGCTTCCTGCGGATCAAACCTGTGAAAGATTTTTGTCATTTCCTGAAAATCTTTCAGTAGACGGCCCACGCCCAATCAGGACAGCCGCTCCAAGGCAAGATCAATCAAGCGCAACGCTTCGTCCGCCATGAAAAGCGGGATGTTGAGGATATCCCCATCGAGACTGAGGTTCTTAAGCGAAAAGCGAACGCGAAGCCGGATCTTGTCGCCGTACTGATCCTTGAAGGTCTTGAGGCTGGACGAATTGATGCTTCGGGAAGACTTCACTTCAACCGGGATGAGCTCTCCCCGGTGCTCCAGCAGAAAATCGACTTCCGCCTGCGGCTTGACGCTTGCCCAGTAGTGGGGACTCTCGCCGCTCTGGGCAACAAGGCTCTGCAGAATCAGATTTTCCGTCAGCGATCCCTTGATCTCCCTAAAGAGCGGGTTATCTTCCAGAAGAGTCCGCGCATCGATTCTGGCAAGACTGGACATCAGGCCTACGTCCACAAAATAGATCTTGAATGCTCCCGGCTCCTCGTAACCGGAAAGAGGGATGCCCAAACCGTTCACACGGTGCACCGGGCGCGCAATGCGTGCGTCGATGAGCCACTGCAATGCGTCTCCATACTTGCGTGCATTGCTGCGAGCCTCAACGATGCTGTAGCGGAACTGGTTGTTCTGGCGCGAAAGCTGGCGCGGCAGAGACTGCCAGACGCGCTTGATCTTCGGGTAGTCCAAAGCATTTGCGTGCGACTCCACATCCTGCAGATAGGCCGTGAGAATGCGGTTTTGCGCAGCCTGCGCGGCTTGCAGATTCTGATCGACGCACCAGGCTGCCGCGGGCTCGGGCATGCCCCCCACAAGTTCGTACTGTCTGAGTTTGGCCTCCAAAGGTTTGGCGAAAATGTCCGGCACAGCCTCAAGCAAAGCCCAGCTTTTCAGAAACTCAACCAGGCCATTCTCTTGCTGCGCCATCAGAAATTCAGAGAAAGACAGGGGCTCGAGCGTCATGAAGTCCACTTTGCCTACCGGGTAGGAGCGCGGTCTGGCAAGGCTTAGCCCGAGCAGCGAGCCGGCCACGAGAATACGAAGATCGGGGCGCAGTTCGCAAAAGTATTTCAGCGAGTGGATGACTTCCGGGCACGACTGCGCCTCGTCGAAAATCAGCAAGGACTCGGGCTCGATCCGCTTGCCTGAGCGAAAGGAAAGAGCCTCCAGAATCACCTGCGGCGAATGTGACGCTTCAAAAAGCTGAGACAGATCGGCATCCATGTCGAAGTTGTAATAATGGAAACGGCCGCTGAAAAACTCCTCCGCGAATCTTGTCATCAGCCAGGTTTTTCCGACCTGCCGCACGCCCTGAATGATCAGCGGCTTGCGATCAGGAGCATCCTTCCACCGAATCAGTTTCTCGATTGCCGTTCGCTTCACGCCCTGCTCCTCAATTTCGGATACGAAGCTCAGTTTAGCAAAATGATGCATTTATGCATCAAATTACAAAGAAAATGATGCATGCGTGCATCAAAATCAGCGGAAAATGATGCACGCATGCATCAAAAAGAAGATTTTGCCGTTCGCCAACCACTCATACAGGATAAAGCTAAGGCGGCAAAAGCAAACGCCCGTGCCGCCTCCTGGAGCTCTGTACCCGAGTCTTTCTACTGGATTGACGTGTAGTGCACCACCGTGAGGTCAACGTCTTTCAGACGGTCCGCAGAACGGTCAGGCTTGCCGGAGGCCGTCACGGGCAGCTCCCTCACCCAGGCGATGCGGCGGGGACGCTTGTAGTTTGCGAGCATCGAGGCAAGCGCAAGGCGCAGCCCCTCCTCTGGGAGCGGCTCCTGCTGGGGAACGAGCAGTGCCGTGACGATCACGCCCCATACATCGTCGGGCATGCCGATGATGCGGCAGGCGCGGATTCCCGGGATCGTCTCGATCTGCTGCTCGATTTCAGACGGATACACGTTCTCGCCGCCCGTGATCATCATCTCCGAGCTTCGGCCCCGGACATGCACCTGTCCGTCCTCGTCAATCCAGCCCATGTCCCCCGTTGCAAACCAGTCCTCGCTTCTGACGCGATCGCGGCCCCAGTAGCCCAGCATCAGGGCGGGCGTGCGCACCTCAAGGGCTCCCGCGACTTCACGCACCTCAACTCCGGCGTTTGGCACCCCGGCTCCATCCATCGCCTTGAAGCGGTCGGCGTAGGGCGTCGTCACGAAATTGCTCGCCGTCTCGGTCATGGCGTACGTCGTGATCACGGGAATGTGCAGCTCTGAAGCCTTCTTCCTCAGCCTCATGTTCATGGCCGAGCCGCCCACAAGAAGCGCCCTCAGGTGCTCGGGCGGCCGCCAGTCGGGGAAGCGCTCCAGAATCATCGCGAGCATCGTGGGCACGATGCTCGAGAGCGTGGCCTTCTGCTCGGAGAGCTTGCGCACGAAGCGCTCGGGCGAGAACTTCCCGGGCAGACCCACCGCAGAGCGGGCAAAGAGCGATCGGGTGAGAATGGAAAAGCCGCCGATCCTCGCGGGCGGAATCGAGAGCTGCCAGAGGTCTCCCGGGCCGAGCGGGATGTTCGCCGCGCAGGAGACGGCGCTTGCGATGAGCCCTTCGCGCGAGAGCATCGCGGCCTTGGGGCAGCCGGTCGTGCCGGAAGTGAACAGCACGACGGCGCACTCGGCGGGCAGCGGCTCATCCATCGCGGCAACCCGCTCAAAAAGAGCCGTCCGCTCGGGCTGGGTGAAGGCCGGATGCACGAGCACGAAAGGAATCTGCGCTTCGAGCAGAGCGTAGATCTCGACGATGCTCGGCAGGTCAGCCCGGGCAACCACGCATCTTGGCCTTGTGTCAAGCACATCGATCCGCTCGAGGCGCTCGCGCACGAGGAGCGCAATGTCCCCGAAGGAATAATCACGCTCGTCGGTGCGCAGGCAAAGCCCGTCGGGCAGCTCGTTTGCGGCGGCCAGAATCGACAGATCGTTCATAAAAAACTACGGCAGCCGCTTGAACTTGGAAAAGTCCGGCCTTCTCTTTTCGAGGAAGGCGTTCTTGCCCTCGCGGCCCTCTTCGGTCATGTAGTAGAGCAGCGTGGCGTTGCCCGCGAGTTCCTGGATGCCCGCCTGACCGTCGCAGTCGGCATTCAGCGCAGCCTTCAGACACCGGATCGCGATCGGCGAGTTGGCCAGGATCTCGCGGCACCACTGCACAGTTTCGGCTTCAAGCCGCTCATAGGGCACGACGGTATTCACAAGCCCCATGTCAAGAGCCTGCCTGGCGTTGTAGAAGCGGCACAGGAACCAGATCTCGCGCGCCTTCTTCTGGCCAACGATGCGGGCCATGTAGGAGGCGCCCCAGCCGCCGTCAAAGGAGCCAACGCGCGGGCCCGTCTGCCCGAACATGGCATTGTCGGCCGCCACCGTGAGGTCGCACATCATGTGCAGCACGTGTCCGCCGCCCACGCACCAGCCGGCCACCATCGCGATCACGGGCTTGGGGCAGGTGCGGATCGCGCGCTGGAAATCGAGCACGTTGAGCCTCGGGACGCCGTCGCCGCCGACGTAGCCGCCCGTGCCGCGCACGCTCTGGTCGCCGCCCGAGCAGAAGGCCTTCTCGCCCATGCCGGTGAGGATGATCACGCCGATGCGCTCGTCGTCCCGGGCGTCGGCAAGAGCCGCCTCCATTTCGCGCACGGTGAGCGGCCGGAAGGCATTGCGCTTTTCGGGACGGTTGATCGTGATCTTGGCGATTCCCTCATCGCACTTTTCATAAATGATGTCGGTGTATTCGCCGGCCTTGTTCCACTGGGGAACCGGCGGCAATGCGGACGTGTCAAGCATCGGCTGCATGTATGCGCTCCCTGGCAACTCAAAAAAACGGACGGTTCCGCATCTATATGTACATATAGAGAGAGGGAGAAGCGGAGAAGCCTCCCCCCTGCCCTGACCGGCAGCGCGGAATATTCGTACCGCATGGTACACTATTTTGAGTTTCCAACGCACGGATGGAATTTACGCCATGCCGCAGACGGTCACACTTCAGGACGCACTGGCGCGGGCCAAGACCGCCAGGGGCCGCGAGCGCACCAAGGCGCTGCTCTCGGCCGCGGTCGACGTCTTCCTTGAGCGCGGGTACGAACGGGCGAGCCTTGACGAGATCATCGCCCGATCGGGCGGCTCAAAATCGGCCGTGTATGCGCTTTGCGGCAGCAAGCAGGGCCTGTTCATCGCCGCCCTCTCGATGATGCTCGAGGATGTGTACGAGGCCTACATGGCCCAGTACCGCGAGGGCAGATCCTGGCGCGAGGAGCTCGCGGTCTTTGCCGAAGTGTTCCTCACCTCAATGATGAAGCCGCGCACGATCGGCTGCACGCGGCTTGTCTACGCCGAAAGCGCGGCGCTCCCTGAAGTGGGCCGCTGGTACTACCAGGAGGCGATGCAGCGCTGCTACCACTCCTTTGCCAAGGTGCTCGAAAATTCGCTCCCGCTTCCGATGGAAGAACTCGAGGACATCTCGCTGCATTTTGTCGAGTCGCTCAAGGCGCGGTTCTTCATGAAGAGCCTGTGTCTGCCCGGAGAGACTCCAAGCACAGACGAATTGCGGCGCGAGGCGCTCGCCTGCGCAAGGAGCGCGCAGGTACTGATTGAGGAAAGGCTGCGAAATCGCCCCTAGGAGCGCCGCAAAATGAATTCCGGGAACAGCCGCTTCAGTTCAAAGAGCGCCTCTTCGCCCGGATATGCCTCGGCAACCGGGGCAAGCCCGGTCTCAACGCCGGGAGCCGGCCGGTAGATCTGCAGCGCAAACGTGCGGCAGTCCCGCTCGCGCAGCCACCTGGCTATGTCAAGAAGGTCCTGCGGCGAAAGAAGATCCGGATGCGCGGTCGTGCGGGCTTCATACGGAACGCCGCTTGCGCGCACGCACTCAAAGCTTTCCAGGAAATGCGCGCAGCTGCCGGCCCTGCCCGTCACCCGGTCAAAGACTTCGGGGTTCTCGGGCGGCCCCTTCACATCGATCCCGATCCAGTCGGCAAGCGGCGCCGCCTCATGAAGCCGCCTCGGATAGGCGCCCGCCGTATGCAGTCCGACCTTCATGCCGAAATGCTCCCGCACCCGGCGCATGGCCGCAGGCAGCGCCGGATCCACACAGGGCTCTCCCCCGGAAAAGACCACGGCGTCAAGCAGTCCCCTGCGCCGCTCGAGGAGCGCCTCGAGCGAAGCCCAGTCGGGCCTGGCGAGCACGTCGGAAATCCCCGGCAGGCCGGCGCCCGCACGCCCGAAGGCGCCCTCGCGCGTCTGCATCCAGGGATTGTGGCAGTACCCGCACCGCCAGGGGCAGCCCTGAACGAACACGACGGCCGAGAGGCACCCCGGGTAGTCGATGGTCGTAAAGGGCGTCAGAGCCGCGATGCGCAGCATCTGCGGCTCTGAGAGTGCCTCATTACTTGTGTTCGGCACACTTGCTCTCGACAAAATACTTGCGCTCGGCGAACTCGCCCTTCTTGCCGATGTTGAAGGACTGCACGGGGCGGTGATAGCCCATCACGCGGGTCCAGACTTCGCACTTCTGGCGTTCGCTGTCCTTGAGTTCAACGGTGTCGTTCTTGATCTGTTCGGTCATTTTCGTCTCCTTGAAA
>DNLN01000050.1 GCA_003488465.1 Sutterella sp.
ACAAAACATGACGGCGATGTGACAAAATCAAGCCGTGAACAAAGGGGCCGTTGCCCGGCATCTCAAGGAAGGAATAAGAGGTATGGCGCTGCTTGAATTTCGCTGCAAGGCTGCGGGGGGCTTTTTCATGATGCCCGATACGTTCAAGACGGTCTGCAAGGTACTCGGGCGCGAGTACGCAGAAAGCGGGAGCCTGCCGCCTGAAGACATCCCGGCATGTATCGCACGGCTCGAACAGGAGATCGAGACGGAGCGCGTTTTCATGGCAGAGCAGGCGAAAAAGCGCGAGGAAAAGGAACGCACAGGCCGCTCGGGCTTCATGACGTATGAAGAAGAGGAGGAGGAGCGAAAGCTCGCCCAGCGCGTGAGCTTTCGCATGCGCGTCTTCCCGCTCATGGAAATGTTTCACGCGGCGGCAAAGAAAGGCGTTCCCGTGATGTGGGGGATCCCGTAAGGCTATTTTATGGAGCAGACACAGCAGTTCAGTAACAAGAAGAGGGTGGCATACAACACGCTCTTTCTCTACGGTCGCACCGCGATTGCGTTGCTCCTCAATCTCTACACAACCCGGCTAACGCTTCAGATTCTTGGCGTGTCGGATTTCGGCCTTTACTCAGTCCTCGCCAGCATCGTTGCTGCGTTTTCGTTCATTTCCATGGCCATGAACGCTTCGGTGAGCCGGTATCTATGTGCGGAGCTTGGCCGTGTTGACGAGAGAGGAGTTGCAGCGGTCTTTGCCGCATCCAATGTCCTGATGCTTGCCGTTGCGCTTGCCATTGCCGTGCTTACGGAGGCCGCTGGATGCTGGTATATCGCCAATTACCTGGTTGTTTCTCCCGAAAGATTGCACGCGGCGTTTGTGGTCTTTCATTTTTCCGTTGCAAGCACGGTGGTTCTTATTCTGGACACCCCGTTCCGGGCGATGCTCGTCGCGCTGGAAAACATCCGAGTGTTTGCGTGGATCGCTCTTGCTGGAGATATTCTGAAGTTTGTCTTTGTGCTGGGGCTGAGGTTTGTGCCTTGGGACAAGCTCGAGGCATATGCCGCGCTCTTGATGCTGGTTCAGGTTCTACCTACGCTTGGTGTGATCGGCTACTGCCGAAAGCACTATGCGTTCTGTAAAGGATGCCGGAGTCTTAATTGGCAGCTAATACGAAAAATGGGGGCCTATGCCGGATGGGACACCATCGGGTGTCTGACTATCATCGCGCAGCACCAGGGCCTCAATATCCTCATCAATGCGTTCTTCGGTCTCATCTACAACGCGGCCTACGGAATTGCCAATCAAGTTATCGGAGCGGTCAGCCAGTTCGTGGGGAACTTCACAACGGCATCCAATCCCCAGATCATGAAACTCTACCATGCAGGGAACCATCAGGAGATGAGACGAATGGTGAGCCTCAGTTCGTATCTTGCCGCATTTCTCCTGATGTTCTTTGCCGTGCCGCTTTTCATTGAGGTTGAGTTCGTCCTCTCTGTTTGGTTGGGCGATTATCCGGAGTCCGCGCCAGTGTTCATTCGAATTTTTTTGCTTCAATCCGTTGTAACGGCCATGTCGCGGTCGATTGTGGTATCAGTGCATGCCGCTGGGCTTGTGCGGCGCCATAACCTCACGTCTTGCCCGATAGTGCTGATGATCCTTCCCGTTTCCTATGTGCTGCTCAAGATGGAAGTACCGCTCCCTGTAGTGTTTCTTATAAACATCATTCCTTGGGTGCTCGAGTGCGTCGTGGACTCTTTCATCATCCGGTCGGCGATGGAGTTTTCTGTTAGGGACTTCTTTGTCAAAACCTATCTGAGAATCCTTGCTTATGGGGCTTTGCTTCTGGCCGTTCCCTACAGCATTACGCTGCTGATGCCACATGACGGATTTCTAAGGTTCCTCGTAGTGGGAACCTGTTCCGTTAGCACATTCTGCGCGGTCAGCTTCTTCCTTGTGATGAATGAGGAGGGGAGAGAGATGACGTGCAGAGTCATTCGAAACAGGATGACTACGGTCATGAAAAGATTCTCGAAACAGTGAGGCAATGCTCGGCGGGCAGAGTTGCGGCTACAGACGCCAGAATGCCCTGGAGAAAAGCACGAACACGGTCATCATTTCAAGGCGCCCCAGTAGCATGCAGAACGAGCAGAGCCAGAGCTGAGGCGCGGAAAGCCCGGCGAAATTTGATGCAGGGCCAACGCCTGCAAGGCCTGGTCCCGTATTGGTGACGCAGGCGACGATGGCCGACGTCGCGGTCACGATGTCAAGCCCAGAGGCCATCATGATGAGCGAACAGATGACCGTAAAGCCCATCCAGAGCTGCGTGTAGGCAAGCGCCTGGAACACGACGCGCTCGCTCACGGCACTGTCGCCGAGCGTCACGGGACGTACCGCCTTGGGGTGCAGCAAAAGCAGGAATTCGCGCCAGACCTCCTTTACAAGAAGCAGGGCGCGGAGCATCTTGATGCCGCCGCCCGTACTGCCGCCGCAGGAGGCAAAGCAGGCGAAGACGAGCATTAGCATGGGAGCCGCCGTGGGCCAGAGGTTGTAGTCGGTGTCCGCATAGCCCGTCGTTGAAATGATGCTCACGGCGTTGAAGGCGGCGTGGCGCAGTGCCTCATCCCACTCGGTGTAGGTCTTCTGATCAAGAAGAATCCAGCAGACAAGCGCCGTAACGACAACGATTGATCCGATCCAGCCCTGGAACTCCGCATTTTTGAGGTACGGCAGGATTGAGCGGTGCTTGATGGCAAGAAAGTGCAGCGAAAAGCCGGTGCCGCAGATCGCCATGAAGAAGATGGCCACGCTCTCAATTTCGCCGCTGTCCCAGTACCCGAATGAACTGTCGTGGGACGAAAACCCTCCGAGACTCACCGTCGTGAAGGAATGCAGCACGGCGTCAAAGACGCTCATGCCGGTTGCGATGTAGGAAAAGCAGCAGGCAACGGTGAGCACCGCGTAGATCCACCAGAGCCCTTTTGCGGTATCCGCGATTCGGGGCGTGAGGCGCGACTCCTTCATGGGGCCCGAGGCTTCGGCCTTGAAGATCTGGGCGCCGCCAACGCCAAGGAGCGGGAGAATGGCGACGGCCAGAACGAGAATTCCCATGCCGCCCATCCAGGAGAGGAAGCACCGCCAGAAGTTGATGGAGGCGGGCAGTTCGTCCAACCCCGTGAGCACTGTTGCGCAGGTCGTCGTCGTGCCGCTCATCGCTTCGAAATAGGCAAGCGTAAACGAGATGCCCTCAAGGTTGAGATAGAGCGGAATGGCGGCAAAGAACGGAACCGCCGACCAGATGATGGTTGCAAGGAGAAAGCCGTCCCGGCTCATGAGCTCCCGCTTGAAGGAGCGGGTGGAGACAAAAAGCAGCAGGCCCACGCAAAACGTCGCCGCCACTCCGGTCGCGAAGGCAACATTTGCTCCGTCGTTCGTGAAGTGTGCGATCGCAAGCGGGATGAGCATCAGTCCGGCAAACGCCATCAGCACGTTGCCGGTGAGGTTCAAGACCGGAAAGAGAATGTATCGGAGCGATCCCAGCATGATTGCGGCTTGCCCCTAGAAGAACCCGACGTCGACCATGAACAGATCCTCGATCTTCGGAATCAGCCGCTTGTTGGGAACGAAGATGATGACGTGGTCTTCGGCTTCAATCAGAAGATCGGGCTCGGCCATGATGATCTTTGCCGATTCATCGCTGCCGCGCACGAGGGCGCCGATCGACACGCCTTCGGGCAGGGGCACGTGGCTCACGGTCCGGCCCACGACGCGCGAGGTTTCGGGTGTGCCGTGCGCAACGACTTCAAGCGCTTCGGCGACTCCGCGGCGCAGACTGTGCGCTGCGATCACGTCGCCGCGGCGCACATGCCGCA
>DNLN01000002.1 GCA_003488465.1 Sutterella sp.
CCTCGCCCTGCCTGCCGAGCGCCTCGTCCTTGACCGCGCCAAGAGGCTTGTCGATGAGCCTCTCCTCGCTCATCCAGCCCCGCACCACCGCCAGATACGTCTTTCTGATTGCGCCGGCCATCATCTGCTCGCCAAGGACGCTCGCCGTGGGCGCATCAAAGGCAAGAAGCAGCGCTCCGCTCGTCCCCCGGTCGAGCCTGTGCACGGGATGGATCCTGCAGCCGAACTGCTCGCGCGCAAGGTCGACGAGAAACACCGTTTCGTGCGACGCGATCTTCGTGCGGTGCACCATCATGCCTTCGGGCTTGACGACTACGGCAAGCCGGTCAGTGCGCAGCAGCACCTTGAGCCCGTCTCCGGAAAAGTCAATTGATGTCATCTTTTTTTGCATTGTTAATAAATGATAAAACAGTATCCAATGCAGAAACTTGCAAATTACACGGCAACTCTTCCCGCTTTGGACGCGAGGCATGAAGCGAGAATACACGAATGCGCGCAGCAGGAAGCCGGCGCTAGCGCAAGCGTGCGCGGACGAGCGTGCCTGAAGCGGCCGGCTCGTTCGCTTGCCGCATTCGGGAAGATCGGTGCGATTCGGTTATTCGTTCGTTTGATTACGGTTTACAATCGGGGCCGTTTTCCTGTCATCGGAAACCACAGCGAAATTTGCTCATGCACGAGACTGTTTTGTGCGTCAGGCTGATCGGCCTGGCGCCGGAATTTGAATCCGTGGCCCGCAAAGCGGTGGACATACCCGAAATCCGAGTCGAATTTTCCGACTCGCTCTCGGACATCAGGCCGCAGACACTGCAGCACAAGGATCTGGTGATCGCCTCGGCGGCATCCGCGGGGGCGCTTGCGGCCGTTCGCGCCAGCGCCTGCGTGCTCGTGACCGAGAGCGGACTGCCCGAAGCCCTCCCCGAGAGCGTCACGGATGTCTGGCAGTGCCGCTCCGAGCGCGATTTTGCCTTTTACTGGTCCCGGATGACCGAGCGCATCGCGCAGCTCTCCGCGATTGAAAGGGCGCTTGCCGAGCGCTCCGCCGCCCCTGAGGCGCCCCGGAGGCCTTCCCCTCAGAGAAGCTCGCTTCTGGGCACAGTTGGCACACTTTTCGGCGCGATCGGCAGGACGCGGGACGAGCCAGACGACAGCCGCTCGAGCGCCCTGCTCGAGCAGATCCTGGCAGCGCTGCCCGTGGGCGTTGCCGTTCTTGGCAATGACAATGCCGTGCGGCAGTACAACCCGGCGTTTGCCGATCTTGTCGGCATCGCGGGCGTCCGAGCGGAAACACTCACCCGTCTTGAGCCCCATGCGGACCGCAAGGCTTCGCTCGCAGCCATCGTGCGCGATGACTTTCCCGGCATTGAACTCACGGCTGAGCGCGCGCAGCAGGCCGACAAAGTCGGCGTTTCCGTTCAGGTTCGAGACGTTCTCGACAAGACCGGCATATGCTTTGCCCGGGTTGTCGTTCTGAGCGGCGCCGAGAATGCCCAGACACGGGTCAATCGCCCGCAGCTTCGCCCCGAGCATGTGGATCAGCTCACCGGCATCTACAACCGCCGCCATTTCTACGAAAACGCGAGGCCCGCCCGCAAGGGCGGCGTGATTCTCATCGATCTTGACCTCTTCAAGCAGCTCAACGACCGATTCGGTCACTGCCAGGGGGATCTTTGCCTGCAGCAGACGGCCGCCGCATTGAAGAGCCTGATGCCTCAGGTCGCCCGGCTCGGAGGCGACGAGTTCATCGCATACCTCCCGGACGCCGAGCCGGCGGCGGTTTGCGCCCTTGCGCAGAGAATCTTCACGAGTTTTGAAGTGAATCCCAGATTCCAGAAGTTCGGCGTGCACCTAAGCATCGGCGTGGCGCTGATCGAGCCCGGCGGTTCGGGCAGACTCGACGATCTCGTGCAGATGGCCGACAAGGCCATGTACGCCAACAAGAACAGCAAGGCGCGCCTGCGCCGTCTCAAGCGCGAGCTGATGGAGCTCTGCACCACGGGCGCCGCCGACGAAACAA
Organism: Sutterella sp.; assembly: GCA_003488465.1. Classification (GTDB taxonomy): domain Bacteria; phylum Pseudomonadota; class Gammaproteobacteria; order Burkholderiales; family Burkholderiaceae_F; genus Duodenibacillus. The sequence goes on from DNLN01000002.1 coordinate 2,015, forward strand.
TCAGCGCAAAGCTCGAAGAGTGCAAGGCCCAGACAAGGCGCGTGAAGGACTGGACGCTTTTTGAGCCGGAAAGCGGCGAATTTTCGCGCTTGGCATAAAGATGATGAAGCCGCCCCGCGCCCTTGCCGGGCGGAGGCGGCTGACGGTCCTCAGAGGGGCCGATCCGGCAGTGCCGGTCAGCCGAGCTTGACTTCCTTCCAGATGTCGGTGATGGTCATCACCTTGCCCTTGCTTGAGCGGTTCTTGTAGTGCGTGTGCAGCAGCTCGTGGCTCAAATGCCCGCAGGGCTCGCCGAGGAACTCCTTGTACAGGCGCACCACATCCGGATTGTTGTGGCTCTGGCGGATCGGACGCTCGCGGTCGATCCGGTAGATGCCCTCAGTGCGGGCCGCCTGGGTCTCGAGGTAGCTGTTCTTCTTGCGGGGATTGCCGCCGCCGTCAACGCACCCGCCCGGGCACGCCATCACTTCGATGAAGTGGTAGGGGCTCTTGCCCTGCTCGATCTGCCGGCAAATCTTCTCGGCATTTCTCAGGCCGTGCACCACGGCGATTCTGACCTTGCCCTTCTCGCCGAGGTCAACCTCGGCCTCCTTGAGCCAGTCCATGCCGCGCACGGGCTGGTACTCGACCGGGCCGAGCTCCTTGCCGGTCACCACGGCGTGCACCGTACGGATCGCGGCTTCCATCACGCCGCCCGTGACGCCGAAGATGACGGCCGCACCCGTGTTCTGGCTCATGAAGGGCGAGTCGAAGTCCTGCTCCTCCTTCATGGTGTCAAGTCGGATGCCGTGCCGGCGCAGCAGGCGCGAGAACTCGCGCACGGTGAGCACGAGGTCGGTGTCGGGCATGCCCTCGCGGGAGAGCTGCTCGCGCGAGCACTCGTCCTTCTTAGCCGTGCAGGGCATGATCGAGATGAAGCGCAGGTTCTTCGGATCGATCCCGTGCTCCTTGGCGAACCAGGTCTTGGCAAGGGCGCCGAAGATGGCCTGCGGCGAGCGCGTCGTCGAGAGGTGCGGCAGAACCTTCGGGTGGAGCTTTTCGGCAAAGTTCACCCAGCCCGGGCAGCAGCTCGTCATCATCGGGAGCGTGCCGCCCTCGTTGAGCCGGTGCAGCAGTTCCGTGCCCTCCTCCATGATGGTGACGTCGGCGGCCCAGTTCACGTCGCACACATAGTCCGCGCCCATGTGCTTGATGGCCGCGATGAGGCGCTTTTCGCAGTTCTCGCCCGCGGGAATCCCGAAGGAGTCGCCGATCGTGACGCGCACCGACGGAGCGAATGCGACCACGGTCTTGATGTTCGGATCGATGAACCAGTCGATGGCGGTTTCGGTTTCGTCCTTTTCGCCGATTGCGCCCGTCGGGCAGACGATCGAGCACTGGCCGCAGTTCACGCACCGGGGCGAGTCGTTCCACTGATCGGCCTGGCTGATGCCGACCGAGCACTTGGCGCCGATGTCGTCGATCGTGAGGCACCCGAGGCCCTGAATCTTGCGGCAGACCTCAACGCAGCGGCCGCAGCGGATGCATTTCGTGGCGTCGAGCACAAGGCTCGGGCTCGAGGTGTCGACTTTGCGCTTCACAAGGAAGCGGCCGTTGCAGGGATTGCGCTGAATGCCCACGTACAGGGCCACGTCCTGCAGTTCGCAGTTGCCGTGGCGGGCGCAGCTCGAGCAGTCCTGATCGTGGTCGGCAAAGAGCCAGCGGACCTGCGTCTGCTGCATCTGGCGCACGCGGGCGCTGCGGGTGTAGATGCGCATGCCCTCCTGAAGAGCCGAGGTGCAGGCGGTCACGATGAGCCCGTCGGGGTGGTCGCGCATGCCGTCGACCTGCACCAGGCACATGCGGCACGTGCCGGGCGTGTGATCGAGCGGCAGGTACGCGCACAGGGTCGGAATGAAGATACCGGCGCGCTTTGCGGCCTCGAGGATGGTTTCGCCCTCGTTGAATTCGATTTCCTTGTTGTTGATCCAGGCTTTCATAGTTTCGAATAGGCGCGGAAACCTCTGCATTTATGCAGGGGAGGAGCGCCGTACCTCCGTTAAAAAGGTTGTTTTGCGATTGACAAGACGGAGCCTGTCCGAGCGGGTTGACGCGCTGATACGAGTACCGTCAAGCCGCCTGATATCAAAGTAGCCGCTCGACCTGCGGCCAAAAATGAAGCCGA
>DNLN01000085.1:0-785 GCA_003488465.1 Sutterella sp.
CGCTCCACGATCGGAGAGGTGCAGGGCGGCCGCGAGTGGGTTGCCAATGAGCTGAAGAACATGGGGCCGATGTCCCAGGGCGAGCGCGTGGTGCTTTGCGTGTTCTGCGCGGCGGTGTTCCTCTGGACGTTCGGCGGTCTCATCCGCGGTATCGAGATCGGCGGCACCCAGCCCTTCAAGCCGCTCACGGACGCCGTGATCGCCATGGCCTGCGGCGTGTCGCTGTTCTGCCTGCCGGTCGGCGAGGGCAAGATGGCGATCACCTGGCATGACTGCGCGGACCTGTCCTGGGACGTGCTGCTGCTCTTTGGCGGCGGTCTGTCCATGGCGGCAGCCCTGCAGTCGACTGGCGCAGGCGCCCTGATCGGCGCTCAGGCAGTGGTCTTTGCCGGCGCTCCGGCCTGGATCGTGATCGCCGGCGTGTGCGCGCTCATCACCGTGACGACGAACTTCACGTCCAACACGGCTCTTGCGGCCACGATGATGCCGCTGCTCGGCAGCGTGGCTCCCGTGGTCGGCATTCAGGAGAATTCCCTGCTGCTCGTGTGCGCGCTGTCCTGCTCGGCCGCGTTCATCATGCCGGTGGGTACGCCTCCGAACGCCATCATCTTCAGTACGGGCCGCATCTCGATCATCCAGATGGTGCGCGCGGGTATCGTTCTGAGCCTTTGCTCGACCGTCATCATCTCGGCGTTCTCGATCATGTTCCTTGCCTGATCGGCCTCTGACTGAAGAGTGAAAAATCGGCGCTTTCCCTGACCGGGGAGGCGCCGAAAATTTTGGGG